>JALHOX010000004.1:15683-39081 GCA_022842805.1 Phycisphaerae bacterium
CGCTGCACGATGTCGCCGACCTCGCTTTCTATCCCCAGCATGTCGGATTTGAATATCGCTCAGATGAGACACGCCGGGTCTTGCAGGAAAGCAACGTGTCCGGGGTTTCGCAGGCCGAAGGCAGTTCGACCGTCAGCGTTGCGCGCGGGGCTCATCATGCGTTCGTTGATCGTCGAGGGGGCGACGAGAAGAAGTACGCACTTTGGTTTGCCAGGAAGTTTGAGGAGGTGGTGAGCGCAAACGTCGCCGCCAACCACCCGGCGCTTCATCACTATCCGTACAAGCGTGCAGCCGGCTTGGACCTCGGCGGAACCACATACACCGATCTGCCGGCGGATAAGTCGTTCTATGTGGCCGTTGTGGATGAGATAGATGAGGAGTTGGACGTCCCGCTCGGCCTGATGACGGGGGCATCTAATGCTATCGCGGGGTATCAGCCGCTAGCGCCGCTTCATGCGTACTCCGCCAAAATCGCTGGAGTTAAGGAGCGGCAGGTGTATGAGACGAACCCGGCGGGCTACCTGCTGAGCAAACGCGTCTACACAGCCAACGAGACCGAGTTTGCGTTGCAGACTTCTTCCGGAAGCCTAGAAACGGCTGACTATATCAATGGCAAAATGAGGCGGCGCTACAGCGCTGGGTGGCAGGTCGCGCAAAGTCAGGGAGTCGGAGAAGTACAGGGGTTGATTCACCAGTTTTGCTATGTGTCGGGCAGCGGCGACTGTGAACAGCCCGATCGCTACGGCGAGCTGGCGAGCATCGGCGTAAAGCAGGGCAAAGAGGCATCGAACACCTATTTGCGGGAGAGTTATGAGCACGACGCCGGGATTCGCAAGGACCTGATCATCAAGACTATCCGCAGTGGCGGGAACTGGCTCATGGGCGCGGCGCCGCCGAGTGACGCAGAGATTACGGAGACACTTTTCGACTACGCGCCCGCTGTGGCCGGTCAGCAGCCGGATGAGCGGCGCGTGGTTCGCAAGCGGCAGGTTCATCCGAAGGCGCGTGTGGCGCGGCCTGGCGCCGGGGGGCCGGATGGCGAGTATCACCTGATCGAATACGAGCTGTACGACGATGCCGGGCGCGTGACATGGAAGGGCATCGGCCTGTTTGATAGTCCGACGGCGCCGCCGTTTGAGTTTTTCGCAAGCTACACGGGGTTTGACCAGCTGGGACGGGAGACTGTGCGCATCGTTGACGCCGATGACGCCGGACTGGCGACTTACAATCCGCTGTTTACTTGGCCGGAGAATCTGCCGCCTCGAAGGACATTCCCCGAGGATGATCCGCTCAATCCGGCGCAGAATCTGATCACGACGACGCTTCACGACGATCTTTGGGGGCCGAGGAAGATTGTCTATCCGAACGAGCGGATGACGATCATTCACTACAAGCTGTTTACGGATGATCCCCAGAAGGTCGAGCAGCGGATTTTCAAGGATGTCGACCCCGACGGGATGATTGCGCGGTCGCCGGGCGAGATCAACATCATCGAAGACGGCTCGATCGCGGAAAAGCGCACGGTGCACTGGACGCAGCCGGCGCCCGACTATCCCGGCAACAATTTGCTGCATGAAGAAACGTATGACCTGATTCAGTCGGTCCGGCCCAATCGCGATCTAAACGGGCAGGTGACCAGCGTCACGACGGAGGACGGGGCGTCGGGCCAGGAGATTACCTCGTCACGTCTATTCGGCGCTGGCGGGAACATCATCCGCGAGCGCATGCCCGATGGGTCGCTCGCGCGCCGCGAGTATGACTTCACGGGCCGGCTGCTGAAGACCTGGCGCGGTACGGTGGATAGCAATGAGGTGTATTGGGGGCTGCCGTGGCCTGACTCCAATCCGCAAACGCCGGAGCCTGACATTCCGGCGGACAACATGTTTCTCGCGGAGACCCGCGGCTACGGCGACGGCATCCATGATGCGGGCGAACTTACCAATGTTCACGAGTTTCGGCAGTACACCACCAATCGGTACTGGGAGTTTGTGCCGGACAGTCCGCACGATGAAGACTTGCTGCCCGAAAACGATGAGGAAGCGCCGTTCGGCGTTCCCGACGATGTGAACGAAGATGAGCTCGGCTGGCCGACGTACATTCAGTATGACTGGCGGATGCGGCCGGTGGTGAATATCAAGCAGGCCCGCGAGTATGGTGCGAGCGGTGGGTTGACCACAGCCAGCACCAGCGTGACCTGGCTCGACAACCTTGATCGGCCGGTGTTTGAGGCAACTTATGGCGAGGTCGATCTGAGCACGCCCGGCGCGCTGGGCGCCGTCGATCCGCGCACCATGCAAGCCGGCGATCTACCGCCGGCCGCCGCCGAGATTTTGGCGACGAATCCGGTCTCGTTGCAGCAGATGATCTATAACAAGCGCGGACAAGTCGAAGAGACTCGCGACTATCGCACCGGGCCGATCGAAAAAGGCCAGTCGGCCGAGTACAGCAGTACCTACACCTACTACGGTCGCGGCGGAAAGCCGGTCGAGGTGTGGTCGCCGAACGGGCCGATGATGCAATACAAGTATGACGCGTTCGGGCGAGAGATCGTCGCGAGCACGTTTGTTCACACCGGTTCCGACACGATCGAACTGACGCGCACCAAAACGGCCTACGACAACAATGGCAAGCCGATCTTCACCGAGTCGCGCGAGCGGCGGCACGGCACGACCGGCGATCTTGGCGCCGCGGGAAACGGCATCAGCACGTTCTCCTATTCGTGGTACGACGAAGCAGGGCGCGTGCTCGCGACGGCAAGCCTGGGGACGGCCAACGCGGCCAATGAATATGTCGACGGCGCGGCGCTCACGCCGATGTCTCGACCTGATTCACCGGCAACTCACGTCGAAAATGCCTCCGGCTATAGAAAACTGACGGGCTGCGAGTTGCCGAACACCGTTCCGATCTTTGCCGACGCAATTTTGACCTGCTACGAATATGACGTCGCCGGCCGCCAGTCCGTCGTCTGGCGTACCAACGGCGCGGGCGTCCAATCCAACATTTCGCAGACAATCTTCGACGGCCTCGGCCGTATGCGGTTGTCGATCGAGAGCGCCGTGCGTGACCCGGTCGGCGCCACGCACGACGCACGCGTCACGGCGTACGACTACGACGCGCAGGGCCGGCTGCTCAAGATCGCCGCGCTGACCAGCGAGTATCTGGCGGCGGTGGGTGTGCCGAGCCAGTCGCTGGCCCCCGAAGACTTCAACGACGCTCGCCTACAGGTCACTTCGTTTACCTACGGCGCGGACATCGTCAACGATGTCTACGGCGCCGGCTATGAGAGGGTCCCGCCCCCGGCGCCCGTTCAAGGCGGACAAGGCGTGACCACTACCGACCCGACCGCCGTACGCACCGTCACCTACCCTGACGGCGACACGCTTACATTCAACTATCTGCCCAACATGGCTGTGGCCGATCGAATCGATGGCCGTGGCGTCCGCGTGATCTATGACCAGGATGCGCTCGGCAGGCCCAGCCTGACCCGCATCATTCCCGCCAATCCGTTGTGGCTCACGGACAACGGCGTCGCCCGGATCCAATACACCTATAACCCGCTCAATCAGCTTGAAAGGGTCGAGGCGTGGAACAACCCCTCCGGCACCGGCTCGGAGAGCCTGCTCTCCACCAATACCTTTACTTACGACCCGATCACTCGACGGTTGACCTCCGAGCAGCAACAGCATCATCGCCAACCGAATCTATGGGGACAGTTTGATACGAACGTCGATCGGACGATCCACTACACCTGGCAGTACGGCGCGACCGGATTCCATGACTACGAGCATCTCGAAACGATGCAGTATCCGCCGCGCATGGATCAAGCCGTGGGCCGCACGCTGACCTATCAATACGGCAACGCGACCAACGCTCCGGAGTTCGTGCAGGGTCGCATTACGCAACTGATCGACTCGCAAGCAGGCACGCTCGCGGGCTATGCCTACGGCGCCTCGCAGCGGCTCGTGCAGGAGTCTCGCGGCGGGCCGATCGGCTCGTCGATACTGGATTACTCGCTGCTGGGCGGCTCGACCACCGGCTACGACACGATGGACCGCTTCGGTCGCGTGCGCAGCCACAGCTGGATCGATTCGGCCGGCGGGGTGAATGAGCTGCTGGGCGTCGAGGTCGATTTCGACGCGTTGGGCAACAAGCGGTTCGCCCGCGTGCGCCAGCTTGGGCATGACAATGATCGCTCCTATCTGTTCGGCTACGACGATTTGCAGCAACTGACCTTCGCCGAGCTGGGGCGGCTGAACAATGAGAATACGTCGATCGTGCCGGATGCGCTGGTGACGCTGCGGCGGCGGTCGCGGTGGACGCTGGACAATTTGTCGAACTGGCGCGGCGAGAACATCGGCACGCAGAACGAGGTGCCGGGCTTCGAGCGCGAGGATTACCAGCTGGGCGCGACCACGCCGCATGTGGTGCGCGATTTCACGCACGCGGTCGATTCGGCGAACCAGATCACATCGGCGACGACGGCGACGAGCACTTCGTCGGGGACGGAGAACGCGAGCCGGCAGTATGTCTACGACCGCGCCGGCAACCTCGTCTTCGACGGCGACTTTGTCTACTTCTACGACGGGTTGAACCACCTGGTCGCGGTCTACGAACGCGGCAGCGTGACCGCCGGGATGATCCCCAACGGCGTGATCTCCGACGGCTCGCCGATCGGCTTGCCCGTGGCCCGCTTCGCTTATGATGGTCTCGGTCGTTTGATCAAAAAGAACTACCGCCTCGGCGTCGCCGGGGAGAGCTCGGCCTTGGGCTTTGCGAATTACATCTACGACGGGGCTCGGCGGGTGCAGGAGATCTTGCGCTATCCGGTCGCGGCGGCGGCGCTGCTCTGGCCGGCGGCGGCGGATCGTCCGCCGTTGCATGCGCATCCCGAGTGTGCCGCGGGCGGCGGCTGTCCGCCGGTCTATGCCACGCAGCACGTGATCGAGCACGAATACGTGTGGTCGCCGGATGGTGGCGACAGCATAGTCGCCGCGATCACGCCGGACGATTTGTACGGCTTCGACGACGACGGCCCGCCCGCCGGGGCCGGGCTGCCGAGCGCGACGGGCTCGGGCGACGACGATGTCTACTACATGTTGCAGGACGACAACGGCAACGTGATGTCGGTCGTCGACGACGCCGGCGCGGTGCGGGTGCAATACCAGTACGACCCGTACGGCGAACTGGTGATCCGCGACGTGCCGCTGCCGGGCTCTTTACCATTGCCGGGGCCGACGGCGAAGTCTCCCTTGTTCAGCGTCGGCTTCCAGGGGCTGTTTTTTGAGCGGTTCTACGGGCTGCTGGTGGAGTCCGCCGGCGGCGGTCAACGCTCAAACGTGACCGACCCGCCGCTGGATGTGCCGGCGGCGGTGAGCGGGTCCGGCGGCAACGGCGGGGCCGGCGGCGTCGGCTCGGCCAGCGGCTCGACGCAGGTCCGCGGTCTGTACTACATGCGCAACCGCTGGTATTCGGCCCACGACGGGCGGTTTACCAGTCGCGATCCGAACGAAGCCGGGATGCCGATCATCGCGGCGCTGGCGGCGAATGGGGAGATGCTGGAGGCTGCGGCTGCGGCTTTTTCGGGGATGGGGCACTATTCCGACGGCATGAACCTGTATGGGTTTGTGCATGGGAATCCGGTGAATCGCGTTGACCCGCTGGGCTTGTACAGCGCGGAAGATGAATATGAGACGGACAGGCTTATTGGCGAGCTATCCGGAGCACGCATCGGTGCATTAGCCGCGGCGGCGGGAAAGGTCGGGAAAAGCGTCAACACCGGATTGTTGATTGCGCAGGTGGCGCTGTCACTGATTCCGGGATATGACGCTGTCAAGCTCGGTGTGATGCTCGCATTTAATCCGAGCGAAGTCACGGCAATGGACTATGTGTCGGCAGCGCTCAGTGCGGGAGGAGGTGCCGTCGCACTCGCCGGCGTCAAGTTTGCAACAAAGCAGATCGCACGTGCTGCGTCTCGCTATGGATTAGGATGGTTGCTGGAGAATGGGGATAATATTGCCTCAGGCGCGGTGAAATTTGGCTTGGCTTGCATGGCTTCGAATTGCTTTGGTAGTGGCGTGCCAGTCGAAACAATGCGTGGACAAATTCCCATCGAGCAAATTGTCGTCGGCGACATGGTTCTTACATCGTCAGATGCTGGCGAAGACATCTTGTGTTATATGCCAGTTGAGCGGATATATGCGCGCATTGCACCAGTTGTAGCGTGGCTCGACCTAAATGACGGCCGGAGCATTCCGACTACACCCGACCACTCATTCTGGAATGCGACGACGAACTCGTGGGCGGAAGTGTCGCAGTGCGCGCCAGGGGACCAGCTTGTCGATGCGAATGGTGCAACGCATGTAATCGTAGAACTTCGATTCGAAGTCGCTCCCGCTTGGGTGTATAACCTCGAAGTTGCGAACACGCACACTTATTACGCAGACGGCATCTGGACCCACAATAAGAAATGGCCTTGTCATCATCCCTGGCCTAAGTACCTAGGCGGTTGGGTTAACCAGTCGCTGAAGAAAATGCCGCCGAGCTTGCACAACCGTCTGCACAGAGCGCTTGACAAGTATAAGGATGGGTTCTATCGGAGACGAAAAGGCGCGAAAGCATTTAAGGACGTCGATACAGACACGGTAATAAAAGACTTACGACATTTCTACAAAACGGCTGAAGGCGGCATATTCAAGGAGTATTTGCCGGACTTTGAAAAGGCGGTTGCCGAGACACTTGCTGAAGTAGGAATCTAAGCCAATGGCAGTTGCTAAGCCTATTGTATCTCTGGTACGCGAGGATTTGCAGAAGAATCTTATTTGGACCTATTTGGTGGAGCCGCCGCCGGAAGCCGATGAGACTTGGGTGCGGCCGCTGCGCGGACGAGTTATTCCGTCCGGACACTATTCATTATCCGTGGCCGCGCGCTTCGTGCTATGGTGTGGGCGCATCGAGTACGGATTTATGGATGTTTCTACTGACGCGCACGTCCCTGAAGTGCTTCCGGGAGCATTGGTTACTCCGTCGTACTTGGTTCTTCCGCTCGTTACAGCCGCGCTGGCGCGAAAGCGGCGCAATAGAGGGCCGATCTTGGAGCGGAGGGCGCTGCTTAGCGCCCTGAAGCTGTCGGAGTCGGAAGTCTATCCCATTCAGTTCTTACTCGCAGCCAAATTTGATCGGGACAAGTCACACCATGGTGGCCTCATTTACTAGGGAGTGCTTTTTGAAGCGATGCGCGTCGTCGGCGAGAGTCTTCAGGGCATACGATTAGTATCGATTCCGCAGCGCAGCTGTTCCAAGGGATATCGCGCATCGCTCGGCAGACGCTGTGATCGAATAGTCTTCCATGTGCGTGAAGAGCTGGATCGATTCGGCCGGCGGGGTGAATGAGCTGCTGGGGGTCGAGGTGGATTTCGACGCCTTGGGCAACAAGCGCTTCGCCCGCGTGCGGCAGCTTGGCCATGACAACGATCGCTCGTATCTGTTCGTCTACGACGAGTTGCAGCAACTGACGTTCGCCGAGCTGGGGCGGCTGAACAGTGAGAATTCGTCGATCGTGCCCGATCCGCTGGTGACGCTGCGGCGGCGGTCGCGGTGGGCATAGGACAAATCGTCGAGCTGGCAGGGGAGGGCGCAAAGTAAGGTCACGGCGGCGGGCGAAATCTGTTTGGATTCCCAACTTGGCGGGCCATCGCCGCGAGCGGGTCTACATGGGGTTGCGCTACGATTTTCAAGACGGGTTGTTCTGCCGCGATGATCGCCGCGACGTGCCGCGAAGGGATGGAAATAAGACGGAGCCCGGGCACCTGCGGCGGCAAACAAAAATGGGACGCCGGGGTGTTAACTCCCAGCGTCCCAATCGCTTACCGCCCCCACGGGGATTCGAACCCCGGTCTCCAGGATGAGAACCTGATATCCTAGGCCACTAGACGATGGGGGCATGTCTCGGCGCAGTCGGGAAAGAGTATCTGCCTCGTCGCCAAGCGTCAATCCGGCTCGGATCGGCCTTAAAGAAGGGGCGCAAGCCGGTCGTTTCTCCGATTGGTCCGCGCGTTTCAGCCGCGCCCGCCATGCCGCGGGGCCGCCGGCGCGGTGCTCCGCAAACCCGTCAAAGTTCCCATTGCGATTCGCGATCGCGATCGCGATAATTTCGATCTCATGGAATTGACCGTCACTCTGAACGAGCCGCAGAAACGACTCGCGCTCTTTGGTCCGGGGGATCGCAATCTTCGGCAGATCATGGAACGCTTGCGCGTGCGGATCAACACGCGCAATTCCTCCCTCCGAATCCTCGGCGAGCCGGCCGATGTCGCGAAGGCGGCGGCGGTCATCGAGCGGATTCAGAATCTGCTGCGCGATCGCGACGATCTGAGCGAAGACGCCGTGCGCGAGGCGCTCGGTTCGGTCGATGCCGAGGAAAAACGCGAGTCGCCGGATTCGCTCAGCGTCTTCTCGCGCAGCGGATCCTTGCAGGGCCGCACGCCCGGACAGCGCGAGTACATCCGCGCCATGCTCTCCAACGACTTGGTCATCTGCTGCGGCCCCGCCGGCACGGGCAAGACCTATCTCGCCGTCGCGGTCGCCGTCCATTTGCTCAAACGGGGCGAGATCAAGCGCATCTGTTTGGTTCGCCCCGCGGTCGAGGCCGGCGAGCGGCTCGGCTTCCTGCCCGGCGACCTGCAGGCCAAGGTCAATCCTTATCTGCGGCCGCTCTTCGATGCGATGCACGACATGATGAGCTATGAGCAGGTGAAGCGTTTCATGCTGAATGACGTGGTCGAGGTGATTCCGCTCGCCTACATGCGCGGCCGCACGCTCAACAATTCGGTGATCATCCTCGATGAGGCCCAGAACGCGACGCCGACGCAGATGCTGATGTTCCTCACCCGTCTCGGACAGCAGAGCCGCATGATCGTCACCGGCGACGACAGCCAGGTGGACCTCGAACCGGGGCAGCCGTCGGGGCTGACGGACGCGGTTCAGCGGCTGAAAGGCATCGAGGGGGCGGCGATTATGCGACTCGAAGCGTCCGATATTGTGCGACATCGGCTCGTTTCTCAGGTGGTCGCGCGTTATGGGACCACATAGCCGCGCGTGATTGTCCCCCACAATCGCCGTAAACCCCTTACCATTCTTTGCTTCGGGCTGTCTTTGCGGTCGATAAACCAAGGACGCCCTGAGTCCGGCGAACGAGCAAGGCCTAGCTTTGCTCATCGTCCGACTTCGTAGAACAAGGCTCAGCCTTGCTCTGTGATCCGCACCATGCGCCCTAGATGAAGCTCTGGCCGTTTGAGCAAGCCACGCAACGCCGTAAGGAGATTCGACGCACCCGCGTCGAGCACGGGTTGACGTTGTCTCAGCGGATCGCGGGCCAGATCCCGTTTACAGGGTTGCTGGCCGTGGGCGCATTCGCGCTGCTGGCGGCGACATTGGTCGGCATCGGCGAAGACCCGCTTCCCTATCGCGTACATCAGGTCGTCAGCCGCCCGGTGACGAGCCGGCTCGAGTTTCGTGTTCTCAACGAAAACCAGACATTGATCCTGCGCACCCGCGCCCGCGACGGTGCGCCGCCGGTCTATCAGCTCGATCAGTCGCTGCTCGACGACCTTCGCGGCCGCCTGCTGAACGTCTACGGACCGGCAGCCTCCGACACACCATCGATCGACATCGTCTCGCAGTCGGCGGCGCGGCTGGGTGTGCCGATGGATGACGCAGCACTGGCCGCGCTGGCGCAGCTCCGTGATCAGAACCGCTTTGAGGAATATCAAAGCATCGTCCGTGCGGTGGTCGATCGGCTGGCGGCAATCCCGCTTGTCGAGCCGAGCGAACTGGCCGCGCGGCGAACGTCGACGACGGCGATCTTGCGCGGCGCGACCGATACCGCCACGCGAAACGAACCAGTCACGCGGCTGCAGATCGCGGGCAGCGAAGAGGTCATCCAGCGTTGTGCGGCCGACGCGGCCCTGGCCGCTCCCGCGACGCTGCGGAGCATGTTCATCGCCGCGGCCGCCGGCGCCCTGCGCGACCCGACCGGCGGCATCCGCGCGATCTATCGCTTCGACGGCGAAGCCTCGACCGCGAGCGCCAACGAGGCCGAGGCCGCGACGCCGAACCAATATGACGTTTATGCCGCCGGCGCGATCCTTGCCGATTCCGGCGCGATCGACGAGAACGAACTGGCGCTGCTGGCGGCGGAAGACGCCCGGTATCAGGCGGCTTCGCGCGGCTGGTCGCCGCAGTCGCCGGTGTTGCCGCGTTATCTGGGGCGCGCGATCCTGGCCTTTATCGCCGTGTTGGGGCCGGGCATGGCGCTGGTCGCGATGCGACCCCGGCTCACGCTTTCGACCGGGTCGATTGCGGTCGGGGCGGCGACGCTCGTGGCAGTGCTGGTGCTCACTCGTGCGTTATTCGTAAAGACCGGCGTGCCGCACTGGGCGGTCGGGGCACAGGCGATGGTCGCGGCGCTGCTCGCGATCACCACGCCGCGCAGCGTGCAGGCCGTGCTGGCTGGTTGCGTCGCCGCCGTGCTGGCGCTCGCGACTCAGGCCGAGGTTGGCTTTCTCATGATGCTGCTGGCGGCGGGCGGAATGTTCACCATCGGCCTGACGCAGGTTCGCAGCCGCGGCGTCATCGTCGCGGTGGGCATGCTCTCGGCGCTGGCCGTCTTTGCAGTCGGCGGGGCGGCGGGGCTGTTTCGCGGGCAGGTCGGCAGCATTCTCTTCTGGACCGATCTGCGCGACGCGGCCTTCGCGGCGATCGCGGCCGGCTTCCTGGCCGAAGGGCTGTTGCCGATCGTCGAACGCATCTTCGGCGTCTGCACGCAGATGACGCTGCTCGAATGGTGCGACGCCAACAAGCCGCTCATGCGCGTGATGGCGGGCGAGGCCCCCGGCACCTACAACCATAGTCTGCTGGTCGGCGCACTGGCCGAGTCGGCCGCCGAGTCGATTGGCGCGAATGGCTTGCTCTGCCGCGCCGGCGCTTACTACCACGACATTGGCAAGATTCGAAAGCCCGAGTACTTCGTCGAGAATCAGGAGATGGGCGTCAACCGCCACTCCAAGCTCACGCCGGCGATGAGCCATCTGGTAATCATCAACCACGTCAAAGACGGCGTGGAGATGGCCCGCGAGTATCGCATTCCGACCGCGCTGCATCCGTTCATCGCCGAGCATCACGGCACCACCGTCGTCGAGTACTTCTACAACGCCGCGAACAAGGCGCGCCGTCCGGGCGACGCTGAGATTTCGGATCTGTCGTTCCGCTATCCGGGTCCCAAGCCGCAATCGCGTGAGACGGCGATCATCATGCTCTGCGACGCGGTCGAAGGCGCCGTGAGATCGATGTCCGACCCGACCCCGGCCCGCATCGAAGAAGTGGTGGCGAAGATCGCCGAGAAGCGGCTGCTCGACGGGCAGTTCGACGAGTGCGACCTGACGTTCCGCGAATTGGCGACGGTGCAGAAAGCCGTCGTGAAAGCCCTGAACGGCATCTATCACGCCCGCATCGTCTATCCCGACTCCGAGGTCAGAGACGACATCAGCCCGAACGCCCCGACGCGCACCGGCCCGGCGCGCGGAGCGGCCGGTCTGTGAAGCGCGATTCGCTCGGCAGGGGTGGCGGCCGCGCGTCGCGCTCCGACGTGCAGATCGCGATCTCCTCCACCGTGCGAGCCGACCCTCAGCGCGACGAACTTCTGTTGCGCGCCGCGCGATTCGTCGTGGCGGCGGAACAATTCACACGCGGCGAGTTGTCGATCGCCGTCGTCGGCGCGCGGCGGATGGCGGCGCTGCACCAGCGCTTCATGAATATCGCCGGCGCGACCGATGTCCTGACCTTCGATCTGGGGACCGATCGACGATCGCGGACGCTCAGCGGCGAAATCGTCGTCTGCGTCGACGTTGCCCAGCGACAATGTGCGGAATCGCGCGGCGATTCGAGTATCGCGCCGCGGAGGCCGCGAGCCGCGCCGACCGCGGCGGATGTGCGGAAGGAATTGGCGCTCTACGTCACGCACGGCATTTTGCATCTCGCCGGCTATGACGATCACACTGCAGCGGATTTCCGGAAAATGCACGCCCGCGAAGATGCGTTGCTCGCGCGGCTGGGGGTGGGGCGCGTCTTCTCTCCCGAGGCCGACGCCGGCAAGGCGCGTCGCTCGACGAAAAAGTGAGTGATCCGTCGGTCGGCGATGCGGAATATCGCGGCAACCGGATCCCCCGAAACAACGCTCAAGCTTCGGCGCGGGCGAGCTCGCGAAAGGCCGTCAGCAGCTTTTGATGGCGGCGATGGCGAATGTTGAAGCCCGCCTTGTCCATCTCAATTTCTGCTTTGTCGACCGGCCAGCCGAGCACGTGCACCCAGTAGAGCGCGACAAAGAGCATGGTTCGCTGCTGACCGAGGCGACAATGCACCAGCACCGGCCGCCGCTGCGGATCGCGGACGATGCGGAGAAACTCGTCTCGCTGGGCGATCGTCGGCGGATTTTTGTGATTGCAGGGGATGCGGACGAATTGCGCCCCGTGCTCCGCGCACACCGCCGCCTCGTCGGCTTCCCACGCGTCGGAGTCGTCGGCGTCGCGCTCTCCACGAAAGCTGATTACGGTCTTGAGTTTGTGTTCGTGGATCAGCTGTGTGAGCTGGTCCGGCGTGGGCTGGCCACAGCGATAAAGCACGCCGGGGTCGACCACGGCGAAGTGCCGAAAGCCGTCGAACGGGGCGCGAAACCAGCGACGCACGAAGCGCGGAATGATCAAGCGAGCCTTCACCGGCGCGGGGTTGCGTCGCGCCGCCCGCGCGGCCCCGGCTACAGGCCGGTGGTGATGCGCAAGGGGGCGCGGCTCTCCGCGACTTTGTTCGCGAGTTTATCCGCGAGCGTCACTTTCGCCACGTAGTCGCCCGGCGCCAGCGTCGCCGGCAGGCGGATCAGGTGGGGGATGAAGCAATCGTTTCGGCGATTGCGGCAGCGGTCAGAGACGTCGGGCGCGTGAAATTTGGCGACGCTGTTGCCGGCGCGATCCAGCAGCGTCGTCGTCAGCTCGAACTGCGTGTGGTGCCAGCCATCGTCGCCGCGCCGGCTGGCGAAGCCCTCGACCTCGACATAGACGATCACGTCGGTGTCTCGGCCGGCTGGGAAATTCGGCGGGTCAAACGTGTCGTAGGCGCCGAAACCGGTCACTTTCCAGCAGATCGCCGTGGTGGGGATGCGCAATTGGCCGAAGTCGCGCAGCGTCTGGGTCAGTTGCTGCAGTGCAGCGACGGCGCCATTGTCCATGGCGTCGGGCCGGCCCAGATTTGCGTCGCGCGTCGAGATCAGCGAGTTCACGATGCTCGTCGCCATCTTCTGTTCGGCGTCGCTGACCAGCGTCATCGGCTTGCGGGCACTCTCATAATCGCCGGCGAGAACACGCAGAATGCGTTCGTCGAGTTGCTGGCGGAACGTGCCGCCGTCGCGATCGGTGACGTATTGATCGAGGAACCCTTTGAGCGAAGTGGGAATGCGGGCGGTTTGCGTCGGCGCGTTAGGGCTGACGCTTTGCGGCAGAGGTTGCGAGGCGGCGTCCGGCGCAGACCAGGCTTCGGTCGCGGCGCGGGCGGTGACGCGCCCGATCCGCGGAGCGACGGGCGGCGGCTCGGCAATCGCGGTCTCCGTGTCGGCGGCGAGGCGAATTGCGCCGCTACTTGCGGTGGATTGCGACTCCGCGTCGTCGAGCGGAACGGCGACCGGCGCGTTGCGCGAGGCACGCGGCGTCGCGCCCGCCTGCGCAGCGGCGGCTCGTTGAGCGGGGGAGTCGATCGTGACGTTCGGCGTATCGCTTGATTCCATCGCGCTGGACATGCGATCGATGTAGTCGGCGATGCCCGGAGGCGTGTCGCCGGCCGGCGCGGTTTCGTCGATCGGCGCGGTGGCGACTTCGGCGGCCGGCGCTGGTGCGGTCGGCTTGGACATCGCGACGACCATCGGCTTTTCGCTCGGCGGCACCGGGTTTGGCACGGCGGAGTTGTTCTCTCGGCCTGGAAGCTCGCATGCGACGAGCAGGGCGATGCCGCCGGTCAGCAATTTGCGGATGATGCTCAGAATTGCATTGCGAAACGATTCATGGACTCGCATCGACGCCGTCTCCGCGGCGCGCCCGCGGCGCGCGAAAAGCGAGAGGCGTCAGCCGGCCGACCTCTTGTCGGCCGCGCGGACTCTCGACGACGCGATCGATCGGCAATCAACAGCCGATCGCGGTCAGCCGGCCGCGGCGATGAGCAACGCCTCCACAGCATTCTCTATCGTCCGCGTGCCCGATTTGGATTGGGCGTCGGAGTCGGCAAGTTGCGCGAGCAAGGCCCGCATGCGCGGGGCGGGAAGCCGCTGTAACAGCGTGCGAAGTTGCTGATCTTTGCCCCACATCATCACCTTTGGCGCGATCGCGCCGATCGGCTGTCCCTGCGCGTGCAAGTCCTGCGCTTCGAGCCATTTTCGCAGGACAAACGCGATTCCGCCCACGGCGCGATACTCGGCTGCGGGGTCGGTCGCCAGCGTGCTGCGCCAGAGCCGCACCGCGCCGGCCGAGTCGCCGGCGGCGGCGGCGTCCATGACGGCGAAGATCTTTTCCTCGCGCGACTGGCCGACCATCTCGCTGACATCGGCGATGGTGATCGTGGGCCGCTCGCCGACGAACATCGCCAGCTTTTCGATCTCCATCGCGCACAGCCCCTGATCGGGCCCGAGCAGATCGGCCAGCCGCTCCGCCGCGCCGCGTTCAAAGCGTTTTCCGAGCCGCTGGGCCTCTGCCAGGGCAAAGTCGAGCAGCGCCCGACCGCTCAGCTTCTTGCACTCAACCACCTCGCCGCCGGCCGCCACGATCGACTTGTAGAGCCGCGTCGTCTTCGGAAAGCTGCGGCACTCCAGAAGAAGCACGCCCGTCGGCGAGGGCTTCTCGCAATAGCGCTCCAGCCGCTCGCGATGGGCGCTGATGAACTTGTCCGCGTCGCGAATCGCGATCACGCGCCGCGGCGAGAGGAACGGCAGCGTCTGCAAGCCGTCGAGCACGCCGGCGAGCGTCGGGCCGCCGTTGTCTTCGGTCGCGAGGCCATCATAGGTGCTCAGCGCTAGATCTCGCGCGATGGGCGGCGGCAGCAGCGCGTCGATCGCCTGCTGCATCCGCTGCTGCTTCTGAAACGGTTCGTCGCCGAAGAAGACGAGAAAGGGGGCGTGGGTGTCGGGTTTGCGGGGCATGAGGGGGAAGGGTAACGCGCCCCGTCTCGGGCGGTTCGGTTTCGCGATTTTGCGAAAATTTCCTCATTGCGTTTCGCCGACCGGCACGCCCACAATGCGCCGATTCGGCGAGCCATTCCGTTTCACCCCTTTCGGAGAAGGCTGCTCATGTCCCACACACATCAGGTTCGAATCGCAGGCGCGGTGTTGGTTCTTTCGGCGACGTTCCTCTTCGGGATGCGCCCGCCGACGCAATTTGCCCTGCCGGAAACGATCGGCGGCGACGGGCAATCCGCCGCGATCGGCGCGACCGCCGCACCGCCGCGGAATGGGGCGTGCTGCCTGCCGAACGGCACATGCATCACGACTGACTCGCGGCGCTGTCAGCGGCAGGGGGGTGTTTATCAGGGCAATGGGTCGAGCTGTCTGAGCAATCCGTGTCGGCCGCCGCTGGGTGCGTGTTGCGTCTATGACGCGAATTGGAACGTGACCTGTTCGCTGCAGACGGCGAGCGACTGCGCGACGCTGAACGGGACCTATCAGGGCGACAACACGAATTGCCTGAGCAATCCCTGCCCGATCGTGGCGATTCTCGGCGCGTGCTGCCTCGATGCCCCGAACGGCAACGCGACGTGCTACGAGACAAGTCGGCAGGATTGCGAAGGGCAGGGCGGTACTTATGTCGGCGACGGTACGCTCTGCGTGCTGGGCTCGTGCATCGACCCGACCGACCCGACCGGCGCTTGCTGCGTCGGCATCTTCCAGGCCAGCTGCAGCGAAGTGACCGAGCTGGAGTGCAACCTGTTCGGCGGGTTCTACTCGGGCAACGGGACGACTTGCGCAGAGGTGCTTTGCGGGATCGGCCTGTAGGACCATTTAGCCAGAAGCAACACGCCCCGCCAGAATTCGGTGTCCGAATCGGGCGGGGCGATGTTGTATCTTGCGTTCGATCGCGTTCGCCGCACGATATGCGGTGAACTTCGCGCGGGGCTTACTTCACATTCAGCAATTCCACCTGGAAGTAAAGCGGCGTATTCGGGGGGATGTCTCGGCCGTAGCCGCGAGCGCCGTAGCCGAGTTCGGACGGAATAATCAGGTGTGCCTTTGCGCCCTTTTTCATCTGGGCGATGCCTTCCTGCCAGCCCTTGATCACGTTGCCCAGCGGAAACTCGGTGGGGCTGCCGCGATCGTAGGAACTGTCGAACTGCCGACCGTCCATGAACGTGCCCTTGTAGTTGACGCTGACCGTGTTTTCGACCGTGGGCTGGGCGCCGTCGCCTTCCTTCTCCATCAGAATCATCAGCCCGCTGTCACGCTTGACGAACTTCTTGCCGGTGTCGCTTTCGAGTTTCGCGATCAGATCGCGCATCGGCCGCTCCTTGGCTTCGTTCATCGCGGCCTGGCCCTTTTCGGCGTTGGCCTTCAGCGCTTCCATGTCGGCGCCCTCGACCGTGGCCTTCTCAATCACGACCGCGGTCTTCGGAACGGTGGGGCCGGCGGGATACTTCGGATGGGCGCCAACTTCCACGTTGCGAATCTTGTCCACGACATCCATGCCATTAACGACCTTGCCGAAAACGGCGTAACCCGCGCCGTCGCGCTGGACGTCGAGCATGGCGTTATCGACGACGTTGATGAAGAACTGGGCGGTGGCCGAGTCCGCCTGACCCGGGAGGCGGGCCATGGCGATGCTGCCGCGGACGTTCTTCAAGCCGTTCTGCCACTCATTCGTGATGCCGGGACGAAGGCCTTCGCGCTTCTCATCCATCTCGGCGTTGAAGCCGCCGCCCTGGATCATGAAATCCTTCATGACGCGGTGAAAGATGGTCCCGTTGTAGTGTCCGTCGGCGACGTAGCGGACAAAGTTTTCGGTGGAGATCGGAGCCTTCTGCGCGTCGAGCTCGATCACGATTTCGCCCAGCGTCGTCTTCAGCGTGACGCGCGGGTTGCCGGCGGCGGCCTTGGCCGAGGTCTCGGCCGGCTTGGCGGCATCGGCCGGTTTCGGATCTTCGGCGGCCGTCGCCAGCGACGCGCACAGGCCGAAAGCCATCATCAGTGCTGCAAACCTTCGCATTGCGATTCAATCCTCTCGCATCAATGCGCCGCCCGCGCCGCCGACGACGCGGCGGAATCGCGGGGCGGCTATTTTCAGTACTACCGCTTTCGGGCCACCACGGCGTCGATCGAGCGGTTCCATGTGTCGAGCTGCGTCTGGTGAGCCGCGAGCAGCGCGTCGACGTCGCCGGTCAGGGTCACCTTGTTCATCTTGTCGCCTTGGCGGATGGCGTCGACGGTCTGCTGACCGTTGGTGACTTTGCCGAAGACGGTGTGCTTGCCGTCGAGCCAGGGAGTGGCGACGTGGGTGATGAAAAACTGGCTGCCGTTGGTGCCGGGGCCGGCGTTGGCCATGCTCAGAACGCCGGGCGTGTCGTGCTTGCGCTTCGGGCTGCACTCGTCCTTGAACTTGTAGCCGGGGCCGCCGCTGCCGGTGCCGGTCGGGTCGCCGCCCTGGACCATGAATTCGGCGATGACGCGGTGAAACTTCAACCCGTCGTAGTAGCCGCGGCGGGCGAGATTGGCGAAGTTGGCGACGGTGAGCGGCGCCTCTTCGGGAAACATCTCAATCTCAATGGCGCCGCGATCGGTTTCGATTTTTGCCTGAATGGGCACGCAATATCCTCTTGTTGTTGGGGGTCTCGTCGCTCTGGCACAAGGCTCTGCCTTGCGCGCCGATTCGTAAAACAAGGTCTCGCCTCGATCGGTGAGGCCGGTCGTCTTGTCGAACTCGCATGCCCGCCGGCGCGGGGCGTCGCCGGGCACTACGCAAAATGCGGCCTATTTCGGCGGCGCGTTCGTCGGGTCGCTCACCAGCGGTTCCTCGATCAACTGATATCCCAGCGGCGTGTTGATGCGAAACACGTTGTCTGACAAACCGCGATCAAGCTTGGCCTCGCCAAACGTGACGGTCACGTAGGAATCCAGGCGGCCGTTGCCGTCGAGCTTGGCCATGCGCACCTTCACCGGCAGCCCGTCCTCGGCGCCGCCGCGCTGCACCCAGAAGTCGAGGGATTGATAGTCGTCCGACATGCGCGACCACTTGTGAGGGGTCAGCACCAGGTGATCGGTGTTCTTGGGGTCGCCGCTGCCGGCCGGCTCCAGTCGCACTTCGAATTCGCGAAGAATTTCCTGCTTTTCCTGGCCGAAGGGCACGGGGAAGGTTCCGCCGTCGCCCAGCTTGAATGGGTTACGCGGATCATCGGCGCGGCGCATCTCGCGCCGCGTGACGGTCTTTGCGGCCGAGTTCAGCTCGGTGTACCAGCGTCCGTCGAAGAGGTGCTCCTCTTCCTGCTTCTGCTTGCGTCCGCCGCTGACGCGCTCCGTGAACTTCACATAAAACTTGGGCACGGGCCGCGCATCTTTGTAGGAGATTTCGCCTTTTCGGGTGATCACTTCAGGGTTGTCGGCGTTCATCTGCACGTCGTGCTGAATCTCCCAGACGAGCCGAGCTTTGAGGTCGGTCACCGTGCGGGCCTCCAGGCGCGTCAAAATCGCGTCGACCTGGGGATCGACCGGCGGCAGCGGCTGCGACGGGGCGACCGCGGGCGGCGGATCCGCGATCGCGCAGCTTGCCAGCAGGCTCAGCACGGCCCCGAACTTCGCAAATCGCAATCTCTGCGCCAAAGACACTTGCATCCCAACCACTCCTTGGGTCGAATTCCCGCACTGTCGGCGAGACTCGAGTGAACGCCCTGGATATCCGTTTCCAAGAATGTCTCGTAGCTTAGTCGCCAAACCGCCGGGTCGGGAGGGCGCGTCGCGCTCCTTCGGCCCCTGAATCGAAATCGGCCAACCGTTGCTTTACTCTCTGCTCATCGACTTTTGCTATCTCGTCGCGCTTTGCCTCGTGTGGCCGCTCGTCGCGTTTCGCCGCTGGCGCCGCGGGCAATCCGTCTCGCTCGCCGATCGCCTGGGAAACATCGCTTCGCGCCGCGTCGCCGGTCGCTGTGTCTGGATTCACGGCGTGTCGCTGGGTGAGATCAACGCCACCACCACGCTGGTTGCGACGCTGCGACGGCGGCTCCCGGCGGCGGAGATCGTCATCAGCAGCACGACCGACGCCGGCCTGAAGCGGGCGCGCGAGCTCTATCCCGATTTATTGACGTTTCGCTATCCGCTCGACTTGTCGTTTGTCGTACGTCGGGTGTTTGATCGGGCCCGACCCAACGTGATCGTGCTGATGGAGCTGGAACTCTGGCCCAATCTGATCGAGGTCGCCCGTGCCCGAGGGGTGCCGGTTTTGATCGCCAACGGCCGCATCACCGCGGAAAAAAGCGTCAGGCGGTTTCAGTGGCCGATCCTGCGGAGTGTGGCGCGGCGAATGTTCCGGAGTCTGGCGTGGGTAGGGGCCCAGGAGCGGGCCTACGCCGATCGCTTTGAGTTGCTGGGCGTGCCCCGAGATCGGATCGAAGTGACCGGCTCTCTGAAGTTTGATACGGCGACCGTGGGCGACTTTGTGGCGGGCCAGGACGAGTTGGCGCGCGAGATGGGCATCGACCGTGGCAAGCCGCTCTGGGTCTGCGGCAGCACCGGACCGGACGAAGAGGCGATGGTCCTCGAGGCGTTCGACGAGCTGCGTCGCACGATGCCCGAGCTGCAGCTGGCGATCGTGCCGCGGAAGCCCGAGCGATTCGACGAAGTGGCGCGGCTGGTGGTGCAGCGCGGATTCGCGTGCCTGCGACGAAGCACGGGCCGCCCGACGCACCCGGCGGATGGCCCGGCCGCGACCCCGGTGTTCCTGGGCGACACATTGGGCGAACTCCGGAAGTTCTATGCTCTGGCGAACGTCGTGTTTGTCGGACGAACGCTGATCCCGCAGGGCGGGTCGGATCTGATGGAAGTCGCCGGCTTGGCGCGGGCGATGGTGGTCGGGCCGCACCTCGAAAACTTCGCCGAGGCCGCCGCCGCCTTGGTAGCTGCCGGCGGAATGTTGCAAGTCCCATCGTCAAAAGAGCTTGCTGGCGCAATCCGGGGACTACTATCGGATGCTGCGGCAGCCCGGACGATGGGCCTTCGCGCGCGGCAGGCGATCGTCGAGCGTCAGGGGGCGACAGAACGGACCGCTGAGCGCATTGCGATGTACGCCGCCGAAGCATAAGCAAATCATAAATTGAAAGTAAATTGAAAATGCGCCACTTTTCGTTAGAATGAATCCGGTAATTGGTACGTCACAACCTTGCGCGTTGTGACGCGCTGGAGGTTTGTCGCTTATGTCAAGATTCAGTTGGTTCGTGCGCCTCGGTGCGCTGTCGTGCGCCGTACTTGTGCCGGCTTTTGCCCAAAATTCTGATCCGCAGGCCAGCCTCAGCAGCCGCCCGCCCACCGCGAGCGAGCTGATCGCCGGCGTACGTGAGTATCCGGCGGAGGTAATCAGTGCGCTGGCGCAGCTCGGCGGGCGACCCGGCCTGGCCAAGCAACTGGCGGAGAACGGCGATCTGCTCAACAACCCGGAGAAGATCTCGCCTCCGCCGTCGGCGGAGCTGGCCGGCGCCATTCGCGTATTGGCCCGCATTCCCGACGCTGTCGCGGTCGCCGCGGCACATCCGGAAGCGCTGACTCAATTCGCGAACATGGTGCGCACCAGCGTCAGCAAGAGCACCGAGAACAGCGCCGCCCGCTTGCAGGTCGCCTATCGGGCCGAGCAGCTTCGCGGCATCGTTGATTGGCAGAAGGCTCTTGAGTCGAACCCGACCGCGCTGCAGCAGTATCGCGATGTGTTGAACAAATTCGTCGAGGATCGTCGCAAGCAGTTCCCGCAATTCCCGGTCGTGACCGTGACGGACGAGCGCTACTACCTCGCCTGTCCGCCGAGCGATCTGCTGCTCGAATTTTTGAACAGCAACCCGCCGCCGGCGGAGCTGGACGGTGTTTTGCTGCGCTGGTTCAGCGAGCATTCGGCGGAGGCGATTGACACCGCTGCTTTGCCGCAGGTTACGAGCGTTGCCGCGCCGCCCCAGGCGCCGAGCGATCTGCTGGCGGTGCAGGCGCCGGACAAGCGTGCGGCGATGTGGTCGCGCGAAGTGAAGGCGGGCTTCGGCATCGGACTGATGCCGATCGTGCTGCAGCCCGATTTGGATCAGCCGGTCGACGCGCGCGTGGCACACGCGATCATGGAGCATGATCGTCTGTGGAGCCCCATGTGGACGCCGACGCCGGGCAGCAGCGGGCCGGTGGCGCAGGCGCAGCCCACGCCGGTGAATCCGCAGGGATCGCCGTCGATGGTGGCGATCGGCAACCAGCAGCCGGTGGTTCAGCAGCCGCAACAGCAGATGCCCGTCGCCCCGGCGATGGCTTCGAATAACGACGGCGACCCGGTTTATAGCATGGTGCCGGTCGGCAGCCTTCAGCAGTCGGTTCCGATCACGGCCGGCAGCGATTTTGATGATGACGATTTCGACGACGACGACAACTTCGTCTCCGACGATGCGGTCGAAGTCGTAGTCAACGTCGAGGATCAGCCGAACGTGGTCGTTCAACAGCAGTATGGTTACGTAGCGCCCGAGACGATCGTGGTCGATAGCTACGCGCCGGTCGTCCCTGCGACGACGGTGATCTACGACAACGATTTTGTTAATGTCGGCGGTTTCGGCGGCTTCGGCTTTGCCAACGTCGGCTGGTTCGGCGGCGGCTTCTACGACCCCTGGTGGGGCGGCGGCCTCGGCTGGAACCGCTGGGGTTGGGGCGGCGGCTGGGGCGGACCGGTCGTCTGCGATCCGTTCTTCTTCTCGCCGGTCGGCTATTGCTATCGCGCCCCGTTGTTTTACGGTGTCGGCGGCTTCGGTCGCCCGTTCTACGGCGTCGGGTCGTTTTACAACGGATTCTGGAGCCCGCGCTTCGGCGTGCGCTCGGCCTTCGCCAACGGCTTCGTGAACGGCTTTGGTGCGGGCGTCGGCGTGAACCGCTTCGTCAATCGCTTTGACAACGGCGTGCGGGTCGCCAATCGCGGCTTCCGCGGGCGCTCTCCGGCGCTGGCGGCGGGCGGCGTACGCCAGAGCGGACGCGGCATTCGCGGCACCAACAACAGCTTCCTCTCCAACGGTCTGCGGAGCGGCAACGCCAATGCGTTTAACACAGGCGCGAACGGCGTGCGTCAGACGACCCGCGGCCTGCGTGGCTACAGCGGCGGACGCAACGGCAACAACGCGCTCGTCAGCCCGCGCAACGGCGGCAACATCTCGAATCAGAACGGCTCCACCGGCGGCATCCGCGGCCTTCGCTCGCGCGGCGACGGCGCGCCGAACGCGGGCAACAATGGCGGCCGCACATTGCGACGCGGCGATGGCGGTGCGCAGCAGATGACGCCGATCGGCGGATCGAACAACAACGGTTCGCGCGGCACGGTTCGCGGTCTGCGCCCCAGCGGCGGGAATACGAACAATCCGAACGCCGGCGGAAACAACAACGGCGTCCGCAACCTCGGTCGCGGGCAGCGCAACGACGCCGCTCGAAACCTCGGCGGCGGCAACAGCGGCAACCTTGGCGGAACGCCGCGCAACATGACCCCGCGCAGCAATGTCGGCAACAGCGGCTCGCGCGGTATTACGCCGCGCAGCAGCGGCGGAAACGGCGGGCGTCCGACCATTCGCGGACTGCGTCCGCAGCAGAATGGGCCGCGCTTTGAGGTGGGCAACGGCGGCAACAGTGCTCCGCGACGGCTGAACGCCGGGCCGAGCGGCAACTCGGGCAGCGGCTCGATGAACGGCATCCGCAGCAGTCGCGTCGCGCCGCGAAGCTTCGGCGGCGACAGTGCTCGCTCGTTCTCCGCTCCGCGAAGCCTCGGCGGCGGGTCGTCGGCCCGCTCCTTCTCGGCCCCGCGCGGCGGCTTTGGCGGCGGCTCGTCCTTTAGCGCCCCGCGGAGCAGCGGGTTCGGCGGCGGGCGCTCCTTTAGCAGCGGTCGTTCCTTCGGCGGCGGCGGCGGCGGCCGTTCGTTCGGTGGCGGACGCGGCTTTGGCGGCGGCGGACGCGGCGGCGTGCGCGGCTTGCGGTAATCTTCGACGGCCGCGACACGCGGCATATCCGGATTCAAATTGCGGCGTCGCGCTCTCAGCGGAGCGCGACGCCGCTCGCGTTTTCGAACGCTTCTGTCCGGGCCGGCGACCGATCCGCCCCGCCCGGCACAGATTCGCCCACATCGGC
>JALHOX010000005.1:0-24540 GCA_022842805.1 Phycisphaerae bacterium
CATCCCCGGCGCCGATCATCAGATAGCCCACGCCAAAGGCGGTCAGATTGTGGAAAAAGTGGCTGCCTTGAGAGAGTTCCGGGCAAAAGTCGCCCAAAGACGTCTCGACGATCAGCCGCGCCGCCGAAATCTGGCTCCACTTCACCGGCACACCCAGCCAGCGGTTCGACGTGCCCCAGCGCCCCGGACCGATCAGAAGGTAGGGCCGCTTTTCCCGCGAGAGAACATCGTTGATCTCGCCCACGCTCGACGCAATGTCCACCGTCGTGGTCGTGTTAAACGTCTCCGGCTTCACATACACCACGTCGGTGATGCCGCGGAAAATGCCGTTGCCCATGGCGTGCTTCGAGAAGCAGAGCAGGTCGCCCTTGTCGAAATCGCCCAGATCGACCGTCGCCGCCGTCATGTCGCGCACGCACGGCCGCACCTGCAAAACCGCGAACTGCTTCGGATTGCTTTCCAGATTGACCGCGAATTCCAGTTCCACCGGCGCATTCATGCCGGTCCGCGCCACGTCCAGCACCCGCCGCAGAATCTTCGCCAGCGGAAACACTTCGTTCTTCAACACATGCGCAAATGTCACCGCTCGCACGCCGGCGCGGTAAATGCCGTCATACAGCGCGCGATCCTCCGGCGACCACACCGACCCCACCGGCGCCAGCGTCCCGTGCTGCTCGGCCACATCGAGCCCCAGCGGCGTCAGCGGAAAGCCCTTCACGCTCGACTCCCCGCGCTCCAGATCGATCGCGAAAAACTCGCGCTGCGAGCTCCCCAGAAACTGCTGCGTCTCGCTCAACTCCGGAATGACGTTGGGATACGCCGGACAAAAGCGCAGCGCCCGCCCGCCGTCCACCACCTGATGCCCCAGACCCAGCGACACATACGCGATGCCGTCTTCCGGCCGCATGTGGCCGAAGGGGTAATAGTTGTAAGACAGTGCCACGCCCGCGAACGAAGGATAAAAGTACGGATGGTGCCGCGTGCCGACCACCGGCTGCAGGATCACGCCCATCTTCTCTTCTTCGATGCGGTGCGGCGTGGTCGAAAGCGCCTGCCGGGCGCTGTGAAAATACGTCGAGGCGTAAACCAGCTTGATCGCAGTGATCAGCGTGTCGAGTCGCTCCGCGGCGCCGCGCTGATTATTGGGGATCATGTGCGTCGAGTAGACGCCCGCGAACGGATGATGCTGCGAATCTTCCAGCAGGCTCGACGAGCGCACGGCGATCGGCGTGCGCACGATGTCGAGATAGGCCTTCAGATCCTCGACCGCCCGCTCGGGAAACTTCGCCGTCTCAAACGCCCAGCGGATCCAGTCGTCGTTGTCGGTTTTAAGCGCCAGACCCCGCAGGTAGTTTTCGTCGAGAAACTGATCAAACACCTCCGTGCCGATCACGACCGTGCGCGGAATGACGATGCGCACATTCTCGAATTCCTCTTCGAGCTGCTCGAGCGCGATCTGCGTATCAAAAAACGCCAGACCGCGGGCCTTTCCGCCCAGCGATCCGCCGCCCAGCCGCGCAAAGCGACAGCCGCTGTCGAAGCGCTGCCGCGAAAATTCCTCGACCACGCCCCGCCGGCTCTGCTGCAGCGCCTCTTCGATCGCGTCCACCAGATAACGCCGAAGTCGCTCAAGGTCGTCGGTGAATTCGCTCACCTTGCGCGGCCGCAGCATGCGGGCGATGCCGAACTCGGTGCGGGCCAGCAGCCAGTTGGAAAAGTGATTGCGCCGCGCGTGATACTCGACTGATTCGATCGGCACCTCGGACAGCAGCCGCGCCATGTCGCGCAGGTCCGAGGCCCGCGCCAGCTCCGGTCCGTCGGGCATCCGAAACACAAAGTCGCCGAAGCCGCAATTCTCCACCATGAACTTGCGCACGTCTTCCAGCAGCGTCAGCGAATGCTTGTGCAAAAAGTTCGCGCCCACCATCTCGGCCATGCGGCGATTCTCAAGCTCGCTCGATTGCAGCAGGCAGGGGGTGTCCGGATTGTGCCGCTTCACCTCGCGGATCAACTCGATGCCCGCCTGCGGATCGAGCCGACCGTGATGAGGAAACTCAATGTCGCTGATCACGCTCACGACGTACGGTCGATAGCGGTTGAAGAGCTCCAGCCCGTTCTCAAACGTCTCCGCCGTCAGGATCTTCGTGCGCGCTCGCAACCGCATCAGCTTCTGAATGCGGTTCAACCCCTCGCGCATCACCGCCCGCGTTTGAATGACTAGTTGCGTATAGATGATGGGCAGCAGCGACGATCGGAACCGGACCGAATCCTCGACCACGATGATCACGCCCACATCGCCGACGCGCGTGTCGTGCTCCGCGTTCCATTCGTCCTCAACGTTTTTGATGATCGCCAGAAACAGCCGCGTGTCGCCGTGCCAGATGTAGATGTCCTCGACATCCTTGAGCTGGTGCCGCGTCTCGGCGATCCGTGCCAGGTCCCATTCGCCGCTGACCAGCAGAATCACGCGCACATCCGGGCACATCTCGCGCACCGTCCGCGAGAAGCTCGCGACGTCCATGTCGCCCAGGCGCAGCATCGTGATCACGATGTCAAACTTGCGCATCGCCAGCATCTGCAGCGCCTCGAACCCGGTCGAGACCCGCGTCAGATTCGGCGCGTTCGTCAGCCCCAGGTCGGCGTACTCCGAGTAGATCATCTCGGACAGCAGTCCGTCTTCCTCGATGATGTACGAGTCATAACGGCTGGAGACCAGCAGGATCTCCGAGACGCGCCGCGGCATTAGCAGCGGCAGCCGACCATGACGCGAGTCGGTCGCGTTGCTCAGGCCCCCTCCCTCGACGTGCGATTTGGCGTTCCCGGCCGGCTCGATAGTGGATGCCATGCGGTCGTGCGGAACCTTTCCGAAAAAAGATTGCCGACGAACGCCGGGCGGGCGGGCGCTTCGAGCGGCTGCAACTTCTCCTGACCCTGCGACGAGTATATCTGGCCACCGCCGCCCGCAAGCGCGGGCCTGCGATTCCGCCGCCGCGAAGCGCAGGACCGGCCCGCGTGGCTTCCGACCGGCCGCCCCCCGGCGAAGCCGCCGTTCGTACGACGCCCGCGGAAGTGAGAAGCGGATCGGCCAGACACAATATGTTGCGCCCCGTTGCGCCTCACCCGCTGGCGGATCGATGCCGATGATCCTCCATATTGCACCCCACCCCGATTCCGACCACGATGCTCGCCCCCGTCGGCGGCCATCGCCGATGAAATGTTTTTCCGCGTCGCGCTCTAACCTCGGACGGACTATGTCCACCGCCGCCGCCCCCAGCCAGAGCTTCACCGAGGCCGAGCCGGACCGCCGTCGGCGTCGCTCGCAACGGGCCGTCGGCGGGGCGTTGCGCGGGGTGTTCGCCATCCTCGCCGGCGCCTTCGTCCTCCTCGCCGCCAACTCCCTCTTTCTCGCCGGCGTCTCCGCTGCCGAGCAGGTTCAGGGTCGCGCTCAGCAAAGCTATTTTTCCCTGCTCATGCTCCTCGCCCACATCGGCGGCGGGCTGCTGCTCCTGCCCCTGGCGATCTACTTCATCGTGCAACACGCCCGCCGTGGCTGGATTCATCGCAATCGCAACGCCGCTCGCATCGGCATCGCACAGTCCGTCGTCGCCGCCATCCTCGCCCTCGCCGGCGTGGCGCTGACGCGTATCGAATGGAGCGGCGCCCGGCTCGGCCTCAGCGAGGGCGAGCTGCGCGACGCCGTGCTTTGGACCCACCGCCTCGCCGGCCCGTTGCTCTTTGGTCTCTACCTCGCCCATCGTCAGTTTGGCCGCGGACTTCGCTTGTCCTCGAGCGTCATCTGGTTCACCGCGTTTCTCATGCTCATGGGCGTCTTCACGCTGCTCCATCAACTCGACCCCCGTCGCTGGAACGAGCGCTTTCCCATCCGCGTGCAGGCCTATTTCACCAACGCCGAAACCCTCAGCGGCGCGTTCATCCCCGCCGCCGCCCTGCGCAACGACGAGTCCTGCGCCGCGTGTCACGCCGCAGCCCACCGCGAGTGGGCCGGCTCCGCCCACCGCCGCAGCGGATTGGCCAACCCGCGCTACGCCGCCGCCCTCGCAACCCTCCGCGCCGCCGCGAATTCGGCCGATGCCACCGCTGAAGTGCGCCGTTGCGCCGCCTGCCACGAGCCGGTCGCCCTCTTCAGCGGCAGTTTCGAATCGGAGCTCGATAACGGTGCAACGCGCGAAGATCGCCCCCAAAAGCAGCCGCCGCCGACCGGCGTCGGCTGCATCAGTTGCCACGGCGTCACGTCGCTGGGCAGCGCCATCGGCGACGGCCGCTACGTCATCGACGAACCCGCCCGCTACCCCTTCAGCTTTTCGTCGATTCCCCTCCTGCGCTGGCTCAATCACCAGGCCATCATCACCAAGCCGCGCCTCCATCGCGAGTCGATGATGCAGCCGCTGCACCAGACCGCGGAGTTTTGCGCCGCCTGCCACCGACAGACCTTGCCCGTCGGCCGCGGCGCCGAAGAATTGCTGCGCTCCAAGAACCACTTCGACACCTATCGCGACGGCCCCTTCAGCGGTCGCAACGTCAGCCTGACCGAAGACGACCACGCTGCTGCGAAAAACTGCGCCACCTGCCACATGCCCGCGCTCGCCGCCCCGTCAACATCGCCTCACCGCTCGCACGCCTTCGACCAGCGCGTCACCCCGGCCGCGCCCGTCGCCCAGCCGCCCGCCGATGCGCTCGCGGCTTTCGACCGATCCGTAACGATCGACCTGTTCGCCCTGCGCACCGACGGCGATCTCGACGGCGAGCTGCTCGCTCCGCTCGCCGACGGCGCCATCACCGTGCGGCCCGGCGCGACCTATCTGCTGGAGCTGGTGCTCAAAAACCACCGCGTCGGCCACGTCTTTCCCGGAGGCGCACCGACCGACCGCGAGACCTGGATCGAGCTGCGCGTCGCCTCCGCCGAGACGCCCATCGCGTCCAGCGGTGAGCTGAATCCTGACGACGGTCGCGTCGACCCCGAGGCGCATTTCGTCGGCGCCTGGCTCGTCGACGCCGCCGGACAGCGCATCACCACCGGCCACGCCGAATCCGCCGTCGCCACGCTCTTCGATCATCAACTCGCCCCGGGTGGCGCGGATCTGGTGCGCTACCGACTCGAAATCCCCGCCGGCGTCTCCGACAAGCTGATGCTCACCGCGCGCCTGCTCGATCGCCGCGGCCGCGAAGAGCCGCGTGTCGTCGCCAACACCAAGGTGCAGCTCCCCCTCGTCGAAAAACCGGCCAAGCCCGCGGCCGCCGCCGCCACCTTCGACGCGGTCGGCGCCGCCCGCTGGAACGACTATGGCCTGGCGCTCTTCGATGAAGCGACTCGTCGCAACGACGAAAGAGAGCGCCTGCGGGCCGACGATGCGCTCACCCGCGCGGTGGAGCTGGGCAGCGCCGAAGCGCTGCTGACTCTCGCCCGCATCGCCATCGCCAACAAGCGCCAGAACAATGCCTTGAACGATGCCTTGGACTTCGTACTCAAAGCCCGCGGTGCGTCCAATCCGCCCGCGGCCTGGCGTCTGCACGCCCTCTCAGGCGAAATTCACGCCGCCGACGAGAACTACAACGCAGCAATTACCGACTTCCGCGCCGCCCGCGCCACCGATTCCAAGCTCTCGCACGAGATCGGCTTGCAGGCCCGCTCCGACGCCGGACTTCTCCGCAGCCTCGGTGCGGCCCAGGCGGGCCGCGCCGTGCAAATTAAGAACGGATCTTTTGACGTCGAGCGCCTGCAACGCGAAGCGATCGATTCCTACGAACAGGCCCTCCAGATCGAGCCGAATCACGTCGGCGCGCTCCGAGCGCTGGCCGAGCTGTATAAAGCCATCGACGAACCCGCCAAGGCTCAAGCCGCGATGCGCCGCGAGGCAGAACTCACGCCCAATGAAGACCGCCGCAATACCGCCCTCGGCCTCGCCCGCGCCCGCGATCCGGTCGCCGCCCGATCCGCCGCCGTCGACATCGCCCCGATCTACCCCTTGCGCCCCGCCAAGTAGCGCCGTCCGGTGCTACACAACGTCCGGCGGCAACTCCGACGGCGCCGGTTGTGAGTCGGGCGAATTCAGCGACTCCAACTCCATCTGATCCGCGAGAAACGGCACGATCATCAACTGCACGAAATTAAAAAGGGCGTGCGCGCCGATCACCGTCGGCAAGCTGCGACTGAGCACAAACACGACCCCAAACAGCATCCCCAGCCCGCCCGTCTGGATCATCGCAAGCCACCCCTGTCCCGGCACATGCGCCAGACCAAACAGCAGCGACGAGCAGAGGATCGCACCAAACCACCCCAGCCCCGCGCGCCGCAGAAAGGGAATCAGCAGCGCCCGAAACAGCACCTCTTCGTGCGTCGCCACAAAAAGCATCAGCAGCGCACTCTGCCACCACACCGGTGTCTGAATCTCCTCCATGAACTCAAGCCGCTTCTGCGCCTGGTCCATCATCTCCTGTTCGGTGCCCAGGAACGGCAGCAGCAGCACCCCGCTGCCGATCATCACGAAGTAGCACAGCAAAAACGTCGGCGCAATCAGCGCGATCTGCAAGCCCAGCCGCCGCCCCGTCACCCCGAACTCCTCCACGCGAATCTTCCAGCGCCGCGCCAGACCAAACAGCAGTAGCAGCGCGCTGAATGATCCCACCGCCTTGTCCGCGATTCCCACCGTCGCCATCGATCCGACCGGTGCGCCGTGTTCGTCGAACGGCAGAACGCCCGCCGCCGCCAGCAAAATGGTCACCAAAAAGGGCGAGGCCAACAGAGTCACAATCAGGAGCAGAACCGTCAAAATCGCCCCGGATCGCGCCCGACCGTGCGAGATCCCCAGCAGATGCATCGGCCGATAGAGCGCCGCCCGCAGCGCGCGGGCCCACGGAATCGACCGCGGGTCGATCGCGATCGGCGGGGGCGGTACGGGGGGGAGAGGCGAATCCACGCGGCTTCCGATACGTTGTCGGCCAATCAGGCAACCAGAGGTTCATCCTAGACGATGTCGCGAACAAACTCCGAGCCGGTGGTCGCCGCCGGCGCCTTTCATCATTGGCAGCAACCCGGCCGTCCCCTCCGCTGGAAGCGCCGCGGATCAAGCTGGCACACCGGCCCGCTCTCCTGTCCGCCAGAGCAGTGGTACGTCGCGCACTTTCGCAGCCCGACCGCTGCGCCGCCCCCCATGCTGACGGTGCGGCTCTTCCGCGGCACACGCGCCATCGGCCAAATCTGCCCCGCGCCCATCGCCGTTCGCCCCGAGGACCCGCGCCACTGGCTGGCCTGGTTTCAGGCCCCGCGCAATTGCAAGCACTTCTCGCTCGAGCTGCACCACGCCGCCGCCGACCTGCCGATCGTCGCGCCCGAAATCCGCGCCGTCGGCGAACGCGATGCCAAATGTCACCCGGCCGCCAACACGCCGCGCTGGACCGCGCATCGCCCCGCCCTCGCCATCAACACGGTCTGGCTGCCGCCCGAGCTCGAGTCGCTCGCCGGCCTCGCCCCTGAGCTGCGCTTCCGCACCATCGATCCCTCCCTCAGCTTCGCCAAGCTCGACCACGCGATCCGCGGCGCCGCCGTCGTCCTCAATGCCGCGACGGTCGCCCGCCTGCAACTTCGTTTCGCGTCACTCTCGCGCCTCGCCTCGCATGCCCAGGTCCTGGTCGACCTCGAAGGCTTCCTCTCCGTGCTCACGCGCGAAGGCTTTGCCGGCCTCACCCTCGGCGACTGTCGCTGCGGACACAGCCTCACCACCGCCCGCGTCGCCTACGCCGACCATCCCACCCGCGGCTTCGCCCTGATGGACACCTTCCCCTACGGCGAAATCGACGACCTGCACGGCTTCGTGCAGCGCGCCATCGTCGGCAAGCCCGCCTGGAAGCGCTTCGCCGACGCCACCGCCTGTGCCACACTGCTCGAAAGCCAGACGCACTCCAGCGCCCGCTCCGGACATGTGCTCTGCGCAGCGCAGCCGGTCGAGCGCGGCGAGCTGATCTGCACCGATCTGCCACAGCTCACGGCGCTGCCGCGCCACAGACAGATCGCCCCGCGCCTCGCGCGACACGCCCTGCGCACGCTACTCGGCCTGCCAGTGCCCGATCATTATCAATACTGGAATCGCTGGGACGAAGCGCCCGTCGTCGTCCGCGACATCGCCGACGTCGGCCGGCGTTATGCGCCTCTGCGCACCGTCCGCTGGAGTGCCGCCGACGACGGCGCGGCCCTGCTCGGACTCGAGCTTACACCCACCAGCCGCGGCGGCTCGCTTCGTCGCATCGTGCTCGACACCGGGCGCATCGACCAACTCTCGCCGCACGACGGCGTGCCTCCCGAGCCGATGATGATCCTCATGAAACATCTCGCCCGCGAATCCCGCGAGGCCGCCAATTGGACCCGCCGCGACCTCCAGGACACCTCGCTGGTCTGGCGCTTCGAATCCCGCGCCGGCACAAAATACGTCAGCCAGTACGACTCCGCCGCACACCTCGCGCTCGCCGAGGCCGGCGAATTGGTCCTGCGCATCCGAACGGCCGCCGCGCCCGCCGATGCCCCCGAAGCGCCCACCCATCGACTGCGCGCCGACCCCGGCCTGTTCGGCGACGGCGCGTTCGAAGTCTTGGACGAGTTGTACGACCTCATCCGCGACGCCCTCCGGCGTGATTCCGTCGTCGACGCCCCTCGATCCGCTCCCGGCGCGCGACTCGTGGCGGCGCGGTGAGTCCGCGCCCCCGAGTGGCCGTACTCATTCCTGCGCTGAATGAAGCGAAAGCCCTCGCGCTCTCGCTCCCCGCGCTACGCGAAGTGCTCGATTCCGTCCGCGACTCCGCCGAGTTTCAGATCATCGTCGCCGACAACGGCTCCAGCGACGACACCGCCGCCGTCGCCATCGCCGCCGGCGCAACAGTCGTCCGCGAGACGCGCCGCGGCTACGGAGCCGCCTGCGCCGCGGGCATCGCTCATCTCGCGTCACCGGGAGAACTAGCTCCGCACGTGCTGGTCTTCCTCGACGCCGATGGCAGCGACGACCCCGCCTCGCTCCCCGATTTGATCGAGCCGATCCTCGCCGACAAGGCCGACCTCGTCATCGGCTGTCGCGACCGCTGGCTGCGCGAGGCCGGCAGCCTCACCCCGCCGCAGGCCTTCGGCACATGGCTCGCCGTCACGCTGATTCGCTGGATCTGGGGCTTTCGCTATCGCGACCTCGGCCCCTTTCGCGCCATCCGCTTTTCCTCATTAGTCGCCATCGATATGCGCGATCGCGCCTATGGCTGGACGGTCGAGATGCAGGTCCGCGCCCTGCAGCTTCGACTGCGCATCGATCAACGCAGCGTCCCATACCGCCGCCGCAAACTCGGCCGCAGCAAGATCTCGGGCACCATTCGCGGCGTTTTCCTCGCCGCCTATTGGATCCTCACCACCATCGCCCGCCTCGCGCTCCAACGTCCTCGCCCGTAGCGGCCCGCGGCTCGCAGGCCGCCGAATCCATCGCCCGCCGCACCGCTCATTACCGACGATTCTGCCTCCCGCCGCGCCACCGAGGGTATAACCTAGGTGCAACGGCGCAAGTTCGCTGATGCGCCTCTCTCGCAATGGAACCACCCATGCTGAGCCGGTCGCGAGTCTCTCTGCGTGTCGTTCGCATCGCGCCCATCCCGCTGGCCGCGGCGATCACACTCCTCGGCGCCTGCGATCCGCCCCGCGCGACGGATTCGACTGCGGCCCTCATCACCCATTCGCAACCCGCCGCCAGCGCCCCCGCGTCTCAACCATCCTCCGCGCCCGCGTCGCAGCCCGCCAGCGCCCCAACCTCGACCTCCGCTCCAACCGCCACCAGCGCCCCAACCCCAGACCCGCCCCCCAGCTACCTCAAGGTCATCCAAACCGATCGCGCCGGCAGCGCCGGAATCGTCAAAGCAAAAATCGGCCCCGGCTCCAAGCTCACCCTCGACACCGAAAACGTCCGCCGCCTGCGCATCGATCGAGCCGAACTCGAGCTGCCGACCAATCGCAGCATCGTCCTCAACCTCGATGGACAGGTGATCGAATGGCGCGCCAATTCTCCCGTCCGCGAGTTCGAACGCACACCCGCCGGCGTCTGGCAGCCCGTCCGCCCCGCCAGGCCCAATTGACGATGAGGCCCCGCTGATGGCCAAACACGCCCCCGGCCGCTTCGTCTCCCGCGGCGGCGAAAAGCTCGACGCCGCCCTCGCCGCATTCGCCATCGATGTGCAAGCAAAGACCTGCGCCGATTTCGGCAGCCACCTCGGCGGATTCGTCGATTGCCTGCTGCAGCGCGGCGCGGCGAAGGTCTATGCCATCGACCCCGGCTACGGCGTGCTGGCCTACTCGCTCCGCCGCGATCCACGCGTCGTCGTCTGTGAACGAACCAACGCGCTCGACTACCGCGCCACCGAGCCGGTCGATCTCGTCACCCTCGATGTCGGTTGGACCCCGCAGCGCCTCATCCTGCCCGTCGCCGCCCGTTGCCTGAAATCAGCCGGCAACGCGTCGCTCGGCGTCGTCTCGCTGGTGAAGCCCCACTACGAAGCACCGCCGGAGTGGCTCGACGCCGGCGTCGTCCGCCCCGATCGGCTCGACGAAGTCCTGACACAGTGCGAGGCCGAAGTGCGCGAGATGGGCTGGCGGATCGCCGGGCGCATCGAAAGCCCCATCACCGGCCGCGGCGGAAATCGCGAATGGCTCTGGTGGCTGCAAAAGCCTTAAAAGATTCTCCCCCCGCTCCCGCGACTCGCTCTCAACCCGCCGCCGCCGCCGTAGCGACCGGCACCGTCGCTGCATTCACCAGCACCGGCGCAAAGACATTCATCTTCCGTTGGCGAATGTCGCGAAATCCCGCATCCCAAATCATCCGCCGCGCATCCCGCCACGAAACATGGTGTACGTTTTTCTCGATCGTGGTCACGCCCACGTCAAACACCACCCAGCCCACCACGTTGTCGCGAAATCCGTCCAGCAGCAGCAGCAACCCGCCCGGCCGCAGCACCCGCCGAAACTCCCGCACAACCGCCGCCTGGTGCGGATAGTGATGAAACGAGTTGCAGCATGTCAGCACGTCGAACGTCTCATCCGCGAAGGGCAGACGCTCCGAGTCGCCATGCACCGCAAAAAGCCGCTCCCCGACGTCCGCCGCGCGAATCTGATCGCGAAACTTCGCCACCATCACCGGCGAATAGTCCAGCCCGACCAGGATCTCGGCATCGTCGTCGCGGGCCTGCACCGCCAGCAGTTTGCCCGTGCCGCAGCCCACGTCCAGCATGCGATAGCCGCCGCCGCCGCGACGCTCCTGCCACCGCAAAATTTCTTCCTGACAGGCCCGCACGCACGGAAAAAAGATGATCTCGTTCAGCCACGACCGCTCATAGGTCAGCGCCCAGCGGTCAAACTCGGCTCGCGCCGTCGCGCGGGCCGCATCGACCTGCGCCGCGGCGGCAGGGGGGCTGGTGTTTGCAGTTGCCATCTCCGGAGGAATCTAAGCGCCCGCAACCCGCCAGCACAAGTAGCCGCCGGGTGCCGCGGCGAGCCGCCGTTGCGTAACAGCTTGTCCCCCGCGCCGCTCCCTCATAAAACCCCTCTATGTCGCAATCCGCCCCATCGCCCGCCAACCCGCCGCTGACGCCGCGCATCCTGCTCCTGCTAGCCGCCTTCCTCGCCGCAGGCTGCGCGCTGCTCCTCACGCTCGCGGCCTGGCTCACGACGCCCACCGCGCGCATGGTCGCCATTACCCCGCAGAGTGCGCAGGCCGCCACCGAAAAGGCCGCCTCTCGCATGTCCACCGAGGCCCGCGCCGCCAATCTCTGCGTCAACCTGAGCTACCTCCTGCAGCAGGCCTACATGGCCCCCGACTCGCTCGGCGATCAGCGCCGCATCGCCCACGATCTGGCCTTTCGCGTCCGCCTCACCAACCTTCCGCGCGTCCAAATCGCCGCCCTCACCATGCTCGAACTCGATCGTCAGCAGACCCCGCCCGCGGATTGGATCGAGAAGATCAAACCCTATCTCGACGGCCTTTCGCTCGGCCCCGTCTCCCACGAACTCGGTCGGCTCGTCGACCACTACGAATCCGTCTTTCGCGACGACATGGGCCTCGGCCGTTCCCTCGGCCGCGCCTTCGCCGTCGAGCGCATCAACGAACCGCACGGCGTCTTCCTGCAAATCTTCACCCCTCGCATGCGCCGCATGATCGACGCCATCCGCGAGCGCGGCGACGCGACAACCGCCGACGCATACACCAAATTGGTCTGGCGACTCCTGGCCGAATTCCTAAAGAGCGATGGCCCCATCGGAGCGCGGCTCCTCGCAGCCGAGCAACTGGCCGACGAACTCGACCGCCTTGGCGAAAACGCCGCCGCAAAGGGCATGTCCGCGGCCCTTCGCGAATGGCGCGCCGACTATCTCAAGCACGCCCGCACCGCTCCGATCCCGCCGCCCGCGCTCGCGATGCTGCAACGCTCGCCGATGCTCCGGGGCCCCGCGCCCGACTCGGCGCTCGCCGGTCTGGCCTGGGCCGACAGCCTCGGGCTGGCCGCGATCCTGATCGGGCTGGTCGCCCTCGCGAGCGCCCCATGGTGGCTGACACTGCGCCAACGCGGCCCGACCGCCATGCAGTCGCTCGCCCTCGGCTTCGCCCCGGTCCCGGCCGTCATCTTCCTACTCTGGCTGCTGCTGCGGAGCATGGATTATGCGGCCGATTTCCGCCTGTTCGCCGGCGATTGGAGGTCGATCCCGCGCCACTTCCTCTTCGCGCTCGCCGTCGTCCTGCTCATCCTGCTCTGGGTGCGCTCGCGACCCCCGACGCCGTTCGATCGAGTGCGCCGCTTCGGCGGTATCGCCACAGCGATGCTCTTGTGGATCTCCGCCGCCTGGGGCCTGAGCGCCTTCTTCGCCGGCCGCGCGGTCCGCGACTACTCGCGCCAAAGCGATCTCGCCCTTCGCGAACATTGGACCTCGCCCACCCGTCCCGGCGGAGAGCAGCTCTGGCAGCGAGCGCTCGACGCCGCCAAGGCCGCGGCGCTCGCGACGCCCGAGGCGAAATAAAACTCGGTAGGGGGGACGGATTTGCGGCGATTCGTCGCGCCCCCGCGGCGCACTCACCCCACGAACCGCTGAATCGCCGTCATCGTCGCGTCGCTGATGTGATGCTCAATCCCCTCGGCGTCGATCTCCGCCTGCGCCGCCTCGACCCCCAGCTTGCAGAGAAATCGCACGACCAGCGCATGTCGCTCGGCCGAGGCCGACGCCAGTTGCTTGCCGCGATCGGTCAGAAAGATCGAGCGATACGGCTCACTGCTGACCAGCCCCTCCCGCGCCAGGCGACGGATCGTCTTGTTCACCGTCACATGCGAGACGCCCAGCCGCTCCGCCAGCTCCACCGTGCGCGCCTCGCCTCGCGTCGTCGACAGGTGCGCGATCAGCTCGACATAGTCCTCGGCGATCTCGCGCGCGTGGTCCCCGCGAGTTTTGCTGTGCCGCGCCGCCTCACGCGCCGCCTCGGCCGCACGGGCGCTCGCGAGCCGTTCACGCCCGGCGCGCTCACTCTGTTTCGTCGCGGAATCGCTTTTGCGGGTCGATTTGGCCATGCGGCTGCGAAGTGTAGCAAATCTCCGCCCCATGCCGAGAACCGCCCGCCCACCCGCCGAAATCTCGCTTCTCATTCCCCCGTCGGCAGCAGCGCAAAGCTGATCGCCTGCGTCTGATTAAACGTATTCCCCGTCCAGCGCCGATTCCAAAAGCGATAGCCGATGTCCTGCGCCGTGAAGCTGCCCTTATCGTTGGGCCAGCCAAAATCCCCCGCCGCGTTCGCCCGAATCGTCGCAAAGCTGCATTGCTTCGCGTTCGCTTCAAAGGCCAGCTCGATCGCCGCGCCCCCAAAGTCGCCGCCGCCTCCCAGTCGCGCCGCGCCGCCGCCGTTGAATCGCGCCGCAAGGCTCGGCACACACCAGATCGCCGCCTTTCGATACTTCTCCGATTGCGGATTGCGCGGGTCCGACACCACACCCACCAGATCACGCAGCGAGATCGCCTGCGTCGGCGGCCGCTCGCCGCGCAGGCCGCTCACCGGCTTGGGCGCAAAGCGCACCTGCTCCCACCGCACGTTCCACAGCGGCCCCGTCGGCGCGATCACCCACCCGATGCTCCCGCTCGCGTCTGCCCGCAGCCCGTCGCTCAGCATCGGCCCCAGCAGACGCTCGCCCCACGCGGGGTCGCTCGCATACTTCTCGCGAAACGCGTTGCCGTTGCCGAACTGCCGCAGCTCGGCGCTGCTGCACACGCGCCAGACCTTCGACGCGCCGATCCCGCTGGCCAATCCGTCGCCGCCATTGTCCACCTTGAATCCAAACGCAAAAACATCGGGCCCCGCCTCGACGAACTCCACAAAGGTCGTCGCCTGCACCGCGTCCTTGGCCGCCGCGCCGCTCGCCACCAGCCGCTGCAAGCCGCGCGCCACGCCCACCATGCGCGCTTGCGGCTCCGCAGCCTGCAGCGCGCTCGCCTGGCTCCAACCCGCCGCAGCCGATCCGAGTTTGGCGCTCGCCGCCGCCCGCAATGCATCCGCCCCTTGCGCAGGCGCCAGCACGCCGCTCGCCGCCAGCGCCGACCAGGCCACCGTTCCGCTCGCCCCCGGCGGCGTCACTACCGGAGGTTGTGGTTGCGGCTGCGGCTGCGGTTGCGGCGTCACAACCGCCGGCTGAGATTGCGGCTGCGGTTGCGGCGCGATCGAGATTTCGCGGGCCGCCTCATAGTTCAGTCCGACATTGCTCCACTTCGCTTCAAATCGCCGTTCCGGGGGCCCCGCGACCCGCACCTCCAGCACCGGCCCCTCCCGCACGACGGTGAGCTTCTCCGGCTCGACCTTCAGCGCCGTCGCCAGCGTCGCCAGCGCATCGGCCGTGCATTGCGCGCGAAACGCCGGGTTTCGCGCCAGCGCCTCAATTTGCGAAAGCAGCTTCGCCTTCCCCTCCGCCGCGCGCGATTTGTCCCAACCAACCGTCGTCGCATCGACGCGCACGCGCCCGTTTAGCGTCAGCTCGGCCGTGCCCCCCACCGCCGGCTTCAGCCGAACCGTCGCCTCTCGCTCAAATGCGCCGCCCGCGCGCTCTTCGCGAAGTCCGATCGGCATCACTTCGCAACCGTCGATCACGCGCTTCGCCCCGTCCGTCAGCGCGTCCGCGCCGCCGATCAGTTCTCGCCACGACGCCCGCAACGAATCCGCAACACGCGGCTCCGCGAGAACGGCGTTGACCTCGCGGTCCAGCGCCGCCCGCAGCGCCGCCGGGTCGACCGGATACTCCAACTCCGCCGCGCGCCACTCGGCATGGCCCAGCGTGCGCCGCACCCCATCCAGATCGATCGCAATGCGATAGTCGCTCTCTGCTGATGGCTCATCATCCTGCGTCAGCAGCACCTGCGCCCGCGGCAAGCCCAGCGCCGCCGCCGCCGCCTCATGCGCCTGGTCCCGCCGCTGATTCTGCAGCCCGCGCAAATAGCCCGCAAACGCCGCGCGGCCCACATCATCCGCCGCAAAAACCAGCTCGTCGCCGGCGGCGTTCAGATAGCCCGGACAATCAAACCCCGCCCCATCCCGCCCGTCGCCATCCAGCGACAGCCGAACCGCCAGCAGCAGTCCGCGCTCGTCCAGGCCGCGCACCGCGCACATTGGCGGATTGCCTCGCCGCAGCCGATCGTCATATCCGGGAGCCACGCTCCAGTCGCATCCGTCAAGTCCGTCGATCGCCGTCCGCTGCCGGCCAAACCAGTCGCGCACCACCTCCGCCGGCGGACGGATCGAGCCCGAGTCGACATCGAATTCCAGATCGTCGTACTCCAGCAGCCCCACCCCGCGCCAACGACCGCCGATCGAAAACCGCCCCTCCGCGTCCGGCGAACGGTGCGTCAGCTCCAGCGCGCTCGCGTCGTCGCTCAACAGCGCCCCGCGAAACGCTTCAATCGCCTCCGCAAACGTCGCCACAGCCACCGGCTGCGACTCCACCGGATCCGGCTCCGCATCAGGCGGCGACACCGGCTGCGAATCGGGTACGTCGCCGACGATCGCCGCCCCGTTCTCGTTCGCCGGCGTCTCGGCCACCGGCTCGCCCGCATCCCCGTTCGCGTTCTCCGTGGGATTAATCGCCACCGGCTGCGACTCAACCGGCGCCGTCCCATTCTCATTTGTCAGCGCTACCTCGGGCGGCTCCCCGTTCTCATTCGCGACGACCAGCGACTCCTCGTCGTTCTCGTTCGCCGCCACGATCGCCGGGGCGTCGCCGTTTTCGTTGGCGTTCGCTGGCGGCCCCGCATCATTGGCGTTCTCCATCGCGATCGCCGCGGAAGCATTTTCGTTGACGTTCTCATTCGCCGCCGCCAGCGCCCCCGCGTTGGCGTTGCTCGCCGCCAGCGGCCCTTCGACGGCGTTCTGGTTCACATTCGCAATCGGCGGCGAAGTCTCGCCCCGCGGCCAAAAGTACCACGCACCCGCCGCCACGCCGACCAGCGCCGCCGCTCCCGCCAGCCAGCCAAGCGGAGATCGGCTCTCGGTCGGCGTCTCCGGCAAATCGGCGAAGCGCTTTTGCAACTCATCGGCCTTGCGCCGATGCTCCAGCGTCGCAAATTCGTCGCGCAGCAACTCGCTCAGCCGCCGCTCGAAATGGCGAATCCGCCGCCCCCGCGCTTCGAGCTGTGCTCCCAGCCCGTTGAGTTGCTTCATCAGCGCCGTGCGCCGCTCCTCGATCCGCCGCTTCGCCTCATCGCAGATGCCCACAAACGCGTTGGCCGCAAATGTCGGCACATTCGACGCCTGCAACTCATCGCTCGCCCGCGAAATCGCCTGCGTAAAGCGCCCGTGATCGACCAGTTCCTGCGCCGCCTGAAGCCGCCGCGTCCAGTCCTCGGCGTGCTCCAGTTCGTTTTGCAGCTTGCGGTATGTCGCCTGCGCTTCGTCTTCCGGCTGCAGGTCGGCCACCAGGCTGCCCAGCACCTCGCGCGCCGTGCGCAGGTCGCCCGCCGCCAGCACCTGCGGCACACGCGCCAGCGATTGCGTGATGCGCCGCTTGCGCTCCTCTTCGCGCTCTTCCGCCAGCTCGCGCAGCCGCTCCTGCGCCGCCAGTCGCCGCGCCGCGGCCCAGGTGCGAAGCTGCGTCGGCAGTTGCTGCATCGACGCCTCGGCCGCCGCCTCGTCGCGCTCGATCAGCCCCTCGATCTGCTCCAGCAACTCCAGGATCGTCGGCTGCGTCTCCAGCTCCGCCCGAAAGCGCGTCGCCTTCTTCCGCAGCTCCGCGTCCGCGAAATCCGACCCCAGCACTTCCTGCACGCCGCGCCGCGCCTCGTCGAACGCGCCCTCCTCGAGCGCCCGCTCCACAGCCTTCAGCTCCTCGCGCAGCCGCTCCCGCTGCGCCTCGCGCCAGGCGCCCCACTCCGCGGTCACGCGCTCCAGCAGCGACGCGTGCCGCTCGATCAGCGGCGCCGGCAGCCCCGAAAGCGACACCCCGTTGATGCGATCCAGCGCCATCGAAAATCGCTTCTCGGCCGCCAACTCCTCCACATTCGCCAATGTCGCGCCCGCGTCGGCCGCCCGTCCGCAGCGCGCCCGCAATGTCCGGGCCGCCTCCAGCAACTCCGGGGTCAAATCGTTCTGAGACAGCAGCTCCCGCTCCAGCCGATCCTCACAGGCATCGAGTTCGCCCCGCTCAAACTCGCTCGCCGCCGCCGCCAGTTGCTCCGCCAGCTGCGCCCGCCGCCGCGCCGCCGCCGCGGCCTCTTTTTCGTTCACCGCCGCCGTCAGTCCGTCGAGCTCCTCGGCGACATTCTTCGGCAGTTCGCCGATGCTTCGCGCCGTCTCCAGCTCACGCCGCGCGCCGGCAAGCTGCCCCTTCTCCAGCAGCGAACGAATCGCTCCGATCTGCCCGCGCACGCCTCGCAGCCGGTCCAGATGACCATACAGCTCGCCACGCTCCCGCAGCACGGCCGGGTCCGGGTCGTCCGCCGGCACTCGCGCCAGCTCCGACAGCAGCTTTGCGCTATCGCCCGCCGACCAGGCCTCCTTCGCCGCCTGCAGCGCCGCCATCACCTCCGCCTGCCGCCGCGCCTCCGCCTCCGCCTTCACCAGCAGCTTCCGCGCCGCATCCGCTACGTCCGGCTCGACCTGCGGCTCCGCGATCAGCTCGCGCAGACCGCCGATCGTGCGCGCATAGCGCCGCGCCGCAAAGTCCTCCTCCGCGTGACGAATCACCGCCGCGTGACGCAGCTCGCGCTCTTCACAAATCTGCGCCTCGCCCGCCAGTTCCAGCGCCTGGCGTGCCCGCAGCGGCGGCGTGTTCGGGTCGCCCCGCACACCGTGCAGGATCGCCTTTACGCCGTCATATTCCCGCCGCGCCAGCGCGGCCCGCGCCGCCTCGAGGTACTCCTGCGCCACCTCGTCGGCGCCGCTCTTCATGAACTGTTCTTGCTCGTCGCAGCCCCGCGCCACGGTGCGCGCCTCGGCCCGCAACGGCTCCGGCAGCGTCGCGTCCTCCTCCACCGGCCGCAGCAATTCGCGCGCTTTGGGCAGGTCGATCAGGTCCGCGGCCTCCCGTGCCCGCGCCACGCGCTGCTCCGCCTGCCGCACGCGAATCTGGTAGTCGCGCTCCGTTCGCACGCGCGATACCAGCGGCGCCAGCCGCGCTCGCCACGCGCTCGGCAGTTTCTCCGACTCCACCCATTTTTCGGTTCGCCGCAAAAACTCATCCGCGCCGCCGCTCTCCAGCGAGCGCAGACCGCCCGCGATCGCTTCGGCCGCCTCGGTCCATTCCCGCGGCGTCACATTCCGCAGATTCGCCCGCGCGTCGGCGCACCGCGCAAAGCGCGCCTGCGCATCGCCCGCCAGCGCCCGCCCCAGCGTCTGATCCAGCGTGTCGATCATGGCCCGCTCGCGCGTCGCGGGTTGCCGCCAGTCTTCCCGGTGCTCCAGCAGGCTGTTCGGCTCAATCTGGTAATAGCTGGCCCGCGGGTCGCTCAGCTCCACGCCATACGGGTGACGCCGCGTCGCGACCGCGAACAGCGCCGCCGCCAACGCAAACTGATCCGCCTTCACATTCGGGCGGTCGCCTTGCTTCACCTCGTGCGCCGCCCAGGTCGCGATCCACTCCCCGCGAACCGCCGCATCGTCGCTTTCAACGCGATAGAGATTGCCGCAAACCTTCCCCTCGCTCGCCGCTCCCCCGCGCTCGCAGACCACGCTGTTGCCCGTCGCGCCGGCCAGCGCCTCGGCCAGGCCGAAATCACCCAGCCGCGCCCGCCCCGATTCGTCCTGATACCACGAACCCGGATGCAGCCCGCCATGCAGAAGCGGAACTTCCGAAGCGGCTTGCAGCGCCGCCAGGCCGCAGTCGGCCAGCCACGCGATCGACTCGATGTGAATCGTCGACGGACTCGCGTCCGGCCCCGGCGCAACCCATTGCAGAGGGGCCGCCGGTTCATGCGGAATCGTGATCCGAGACTCTTCGACGACGATGTCGCCCGTCGGCCGAAGGATCGCCGCGGACTTTTGTGCCAGTTGCTTCTGCTGCCGCACGATCGCCGCGATCCGAGCCGCCAGCGCTTCGCGCGCAGGGGGGCTCAGGCTCGGCGGAATCACCACCACCGCCGCCGACGCCAGCGTCGCCTCGAACAACTGCTCGTTCGTCATCGGGACCGCGAGTCACTCTCCCAGAAAACGGGTGGGAAAATGGTGAAACGGTGAAGCGCTGAAACAGGGAAACGCGCCATCCAATCCGCGCGTCGCGTGGAGATGGTCCCGTCGCCTTACCGTTTCCCCGTCACACCGTTTCACCGGTTCACCTTTTTTCAGAGTCTGCCGGCCAGCGTGCGCGAAGAGGCCGTCAGCAGCCCGATCGGCAGCCCCAGTGCGCCCGCCAGCAGCCAGGGCCGCGTCGATTCCCAGTTCCACGCCTCCCCGGTGCCCAGCGCCAGCGCAAACAGCACCATCGGAATCAGCCCGATCGCGATGCCAACCCGCGCCGCCAGATACGTCGGCCGCGCGTGAGACGACTCCGTAATCCACCAGAACAGCGCACCCGCCAGCACCAGCGCAATCCCCCAGCGCAGTTCAAATTCCACTTGCGGCAGCCATCGTCGCTGCCCCTCCGCCAGCGTCGCCGCCAGCCCGATCGCCGCCGCCCCCGCCGCATACGCCCCACCCGCCGCACCGCTCTGCCGCGCACTCCGTGCAGATCCGATCAACAGCATCAGGTGAGAAACAAAGACGATCGGCATCGGCCAAATCGATTGGGAATCGTCCGCCGTCATGCGCAGCGCCGTCGCCACGCTGATCGCCGCCGAAAACGGCGCCAGCACGCGCGCCAGCCGCAGCGCCGGCGCCACCAGCGCCCCGGTCGTCGTCCAGGCGTTGCCATCCAGCAGCTGTTGCGACCAGAACCGCGCAATCCAGAACAGAAACCACGCCCCCAGCGCCGCCCCGATCGGCAGACTCCACGGCCCACGCGCCAGCCAGGCCGTGCCCGCCGTCGTCCAAACGCCCGCCGCCAGCAGCAATCCCAGCTCCCCGATCGCCCGCTGATGCGTCGCATGCGCCACGCCGAAAACGCCCAGCGTCGCCACAAACATCCATAGCGGCGTCGTCGGCTGAGCCTGCGCCGCGGCCCCCGCAAATGCCGCCAACACCCCGCAACCGATCACGACCCCATCCTGCCACGCCGACCGCGGCAGCGCCGTCAGCAGTTTTTGAGGCTGATCCAGCCAGCAATTTCGACGGTGCCGCCAGTTCAAATAAACTTGTCGCAGCGGCAGCGCCACCGCCGCCAGCGCCGCCAGCAGCCCCACCAGCCACAGCCCAAGGCCGCTCGACTCGCGCAGCCCATGCCCAAAAATCGCCAGCAGCCCCACCGCCGCGCAGATCGAAACACCGCCGATGTCGGTCCGGCTCAGCACCGCCGCAATCGCCGCCAGCGCGACGCCGATCGGCAGCGCCATCTCGCGGCTCCAGCCGCTCGTGAACGGACCAATTCCAAGGCAGATCACCAGCAATGTCAGCAGCGCGGCGCAATGTCGAAAGACATCGGCGCTGACCGAGCGCGTCCGCGCTCGCGGCGTCTCGGCTTCGGCTTCCACCTGCCGATCGGCCACAAAAGCCGCCAGCAGCATCGCCAGCGCCAGCAATCCGGTCATCGCCGCCGTGATCGACGCCGGAGTCCACGTCAGCGTCAGTACGGTCGCCGCCCCGCAAAGCAGCAGCGTGCCCAGGCCGGCGGAGAATACGCGCGGCGCACTGAATCGCAATAGAAGCCCCAAAGCGGCGCAGCCCGCCCCCAACAGCATCAGCCGTTGCCCGGCGGCGCCCAGTTCAGACCAGCGTTGTGCAAAATCTAACATCGTGGTGCGGCGTCCTTACCTGCCCACGGCGAACACTGCGTCGCCCGTGAGCACACATATACCGACTGTATCCGCCGATTGCGACCCGCGCGCTAGGTCGAGAAGCTGACCCAGTGTTTGAAGAGCGGCGAATCCGGGATCAGTTCCAGCCATGCGATGAGCACCAGCAGCGTGCTGATGATGAAAATCGCCAGCACCACCTGCAGCACATATCGCCGCCGCATGCGGAAGCCGCGGCGGATCGCGATCATCAGAAACAAAGGCCACCAGACCAGCATCAGCACCGCCAGCAGCCCGTAGACGCCGATGTTGAACCACGCCTCGATCGGGTGCCAGTTCCAAGCCACCTGCCCGGTTTGCAGCCAGTTGGCCAGGTGATTCGACGAAAAATAAAGCGCGCTCCCCGGCCGCCACGAAAAGCTCCCCGACGCCACGCTGATCGCATAAACATAGTTGGCGCCGGTCGCCCCCAGCGCCGCAATCGCCAGTGCGGTTCCGCACCACGCCAGGATCGACGCCGAATAGGCATAGACGCGATGCGTCTTGGGCGGCGGCTGCCAGGGTGCAACTCGTGTGCGACCCAGATACATGATGGTGAGCAGCGCCACCCCGGCAGGCATCAGAATGGCCGCGACCAGCGCCAGCCAATCCCACAAGTCGATGTGCGTCGTCCCCGCCAGCCGCGCCGCGAACGGCAAGATCAGCCCGATCAGGCCGATCGTGAGCGATACGCCGAAGTAGCGGTCGAGCCGCGCCGGGTTGCTGGGTGCGTCGAGCCGCCAGTCCGACCAAAACTGCCAAGGGGACAGCGTGCGCACGAGCGTGTTGACGAAGGGGCGAAAGACCGGCACCGCAAACTCAAACTCGAAGCGCTGCCTCGGGTCGGTCTGGTTCAGCAATTGCGCCCAGTTCAGCGTCTCAAAGCAGCGAGGGCACAGCGACCCGTCTTCCTCGTGCAGCGGATGCGCGCAGGTGGGGCAGACCACCGCCAAAATCGATTGCCAGCGAAACTCCAGCCCGCACTCCGGACATTGCGGGTTGTGCAGGGCGCGCAGGTTGTAGTGGCACCGCGGACACGGAAAATCGCGGCCAAAGGTCCAGCCCCCCGGCAGCCCCGCCGGCAAGCCCGCGCCGTTCGAAAGCTGTGGCACGTCCGGCTTCACGAAGCCCATCCGCTTGAACGGCTAGCAGGGGTATCGAGGCCGGATGATCGCGATACCCCCTGTTGCGCGGTCCTCGTCCCCGAAGGGGTCACGGAATGCCGCGCTCCCCACGGGTTGCGCTTCGGCCTGCGGCCCGCGCCCCATCCCGCGCAATTCACAATTCTTTTGCCAACCTTCGCGCCAGCCGTATACTCCTTGAACAGGCGTCGGCTAACGGCCCCCGCCTGCGGCGCGGCACGCAAATCGTCTGTTGGACCTCGGAGTGGCTGCAATGTCGGCATCGCATGGCCTCAACGGATCGACTTCGGGCGGGCATCCTGATCACGGCACCTCGGCAGACGCGCCGCAGGCCGCACATCAGCCGCTCTTCGCCTGCATCGGCGGTACGGCCGCCTATGACTTGCTGCAGGAGGGCGCCTTTGTCGCCGAGCGGCTCGGCACCCAGCAGACGCCTTTCGGCGAATCTCAACCGCTTTTTCTGTGCCGGTCCAATGCCGGCGCGTTCTATTTTCTGTCGCGACATGGAGAGACGGGGTACGACCTGGCTCCCAGCTTCGTCAATTATCGCGCGAATGTCTTCGCTCTCAAGTGCCTCGGCGTGCAGTCGATCGTCTCCTGGAGCGAGACGCGCGCCATCAACCACAATTTCCAAATCGGACAGTACGTTCTCGTCGACGACCTGATCGACGAGACGCGCTGCCGAGCGCACACGTTCTTCGAGCAGCAGGGCCTGGGCCGCGTCCGCCAATGGCCGCTCTTCTGCCCCACGCTCCGCACCGCCCTCGCCACCACCCTCACCGAAGAATTCTGCACCTACGCCCAGCGCGGGCTCTATGTCTGCGTCGAAGGCCCGCGACAGGAAACCGCCGCCGAGGCCCACAAGTACGAGTCCTTCGGCGGTCAGTTGATCGGCCAGTCGCTAGCCCCCGAGGTCTTCCTCGCCAAAGAATTGCAGATGTGCTACGCCAGCGTCTGCTACGTCGCCAGCTACGCCGAAAACGGCAGCAACTATCGCCCCTTCGAGGCCGGCCGCGTCCTGACCCTGGAGATGGAGCGAGAGCGGGCCGCCGCGGCGATTGAGCGCTTGCCGCGCCTGCTCGACCGCTTGGCCGATGTGCTCCAGCGAACGCCCGGCGCCTGCACTTGCGAGCGCTCGATGCAGTCGCACGTCGGCAGCGGTCAGATCGGCCCCGACTGGCGCACCTGGTTCGAAGAAGCCGGCGCAATCGAGGCCGACGTCCGCACGCTTCCCACGTGATCCTTCGCGCCGGCTGGATTGTCCCCGTCGTACGCCCGCCGATCCGCGATGGCTACATCGCGATCGAGGACGGGCGCATCCTGGCGCTCGGCTCGGCCGACGAACTCGGGCGCGACGAACGCGCGGCGGCGACTCACCTGCCCGACTGCGCGATTTTGCCGGGGTTCATCAATGCTCATTGCCATTTGGAGCTCACCGCCTACGCCGGTCGCTTTCGCCCGCAGCCGCTTTGGAGCTGGTTCTCGGAGTTGATCGCCGCCCGGCGCGAGGAAGGGGCCGCGGAGCGCGAATTCGCCGCCGCGATGGAGGGCATGCGCCAATCGCTACGGGCCGGCGTCACCCACATCGGCGACATCACGCGTTTGCCCAAGCTGCGACAGCCGATCGCCGATGCGCCGGTGCAACGAACCGTGTTCATCGAACTGCTCGCGCTAGCGCGCGACGAGCCGCGCACCGTCGAAGAGCTGCGTTGGTGCATCGAACATGCCTGGGAGGACGGGAAGACTCATCCCGGCGTATCTCCGCACGCGCCCTACACCGTAAAGATCGAGGATGTGCGCGCCGCGATCGCGCTGGCGGGCGACCGCTTCTACATTCCCTGGGCGATGCACTTCGCCGAGACGCCTGAAGAGGTCGAATGGCTGCGCGGCTCCGAATCCGCATTGCCGGAGTTTTTTCAGGTCGCCCAGCAAGCCGCCGGCGTGGTCTCGCCCCGCTGCAGCCCCGCCGAGTATCTGCGGCGTCTCGCGCCGGCA
>JALHOX010000005.1:24550-34297 GCA_022842805.1 Phycisphaerae bacterium
CGGCAGACCCGGGACTCGTCGTGCATGGCAACTATCTCGACGGCGAGGCGCTCGCCGTCATGCGTGAGCAGGGGCATACGCTGGTCTATTGCCCGCGTGCGCACCACTATTTCGGCCATCGCCATCATCCCTGGCTGCGCGCGATCGCGGCGGGTGTGCCCGTCGCCCTTGCGACCGACAGCGCCGCGAGCAACCGGTCGCTTTCGCTCTTGGACGAAGTGCGCTTCGTGCGAGCCGCGGCCCACGCGGCGGGTTTGTCCGATTCCGATCTGCTCGAAATGATCACGATCGTGCCAGCCGTCGAGTTGGGGCCGAAACTGGGCGGGATTGACCGCGGTCAGTTCGCGACGTTCAACTGCTTCTCGATCCCCGCGGCGACGGATGACCCGCTCGCCGCGATTCTCGATTCCGGCGATGATCCCGCCGCTGTTTTCGTGGCCGGTTCGGTCGCCTATCGCGATGAAACGCGGATGAGCGACCTCCGTTGGAGTGGAAGTGGATTGGTATGACTCAACAGAAACGAGCTGCGCCCGGACACTCCGGGGCGTTCGAGTCTTCGACCGGAGCGCGATTGAGCGTAGGCGAAAACCGTGATCCAATCTGACCCACACCCCTTCGCCTTCGAGCTCCTCGCCACCGACGGCCGCGCCCGCCGCGGGCGCATTCGCACGCCCCACGGCTTCGTCGACACGCCAGCGTTCATGCCCGTCGGCACCCGCGCCACGGTCAAGGGCCTCACCGCCGCTCAGCTTCGCGATACCGGCGCGCAGATCATCCTCGCCAACACCTACCACCTGCTCCTTCGCCCCGGCCCCGACGAAGTGCAGCGCCTCGGCGGCTTGCAGACGCTGACAAACTGGCGCGGCCCGATGCTCACCGACAGCGGCGGGTTTCAGGTCTTTTCGCTCAACGACCTGCGCAAAGTCGACGACGACGGCGCGACCTTTCAGTCGCACATCGACGGCGCGATCATCCGCCTCACGCCCGAATCGGCCATGCAGATTCAGCAACAGCTCGGGGCCGACATCATCATGGCCTTCGACGAGTGCCCGCCGCTGCCCGCCGAAGGTGCGGTTGTCGAGCGCGCCGTCCGACGCTCAATCGATTGGGCCCGCCGCTGCCGCGAGGCCCACCGCATCCCGCATCAGGCGCTCTACGGCATCGTGCAGGGCGGCCTCGACGTTGGCCTTCGCCGCCGCTGTCTCGCGGCGCTGACCGAGATCGGCTTTGAGGGCTACGCCCTGGGCGGCCTCTCCGTGGGCGAGCCCCCGCCGCAGATGTGGGCCTTTCTCGACGAATTCGCCCACGAAATGCCGGTCGACCGCCCGCGTTATCTGATGGGCGTCGGCACGCCGCGCGATCTGGTCGAGGCGGTGAACGCCGGGATTGACCAGTTCGACTGCGTATTGCCGACCCGCAACGGACGAAAGGGCTACGCCTTTACGTCGCAGGGCGTGATTCGTCTGAAAAACGCCGTCCACCGGGGCGACGCCGGCCCGCTCGACCCCGCCTGCGACTGTGAAACCTGTCGCGGCTATTCCCGCGGGTATTTGCGACATTTGTTCATTGTGGAGGAGGCGCTTGGTCCCACGCTCGTCTCGATCCATAATCTCGCGTTCTATCAGCGGCTGATGCGCGAGATGCGGGCCGCGATCGCGGAGCAGCGCTTCGCCGCGTGGCGACAGTCGTTTCTCCAGGGGCCGCTGGCGCAGGCCCGGAAGGAAGAGGAATGAACTCAGGTTGGTCGATGATCCTGGCCCAGGCCGCGAGCGGCCCAGCGGCCCGACAGGAAATGCCGCAGCAGGTGCTCTTCTTCGGGTTCCTGCTGTTTCTGGGCGTGTTCTATTTCATGCTCTTCCGCAACCGCAGCCAGGAGCGGACGAAGTACGAGCAACTGCTGAAATCGCTCAAGCGCAACGACCGCGTGCTGACCATCGGCGGAATCATCGGCACAATCGTCGATATCCGCGAAGCGGAGGGTGAGGTGACGCTCAAGGTCGACGAGACCAGCAACGTCAAAATCCGCTTCAAGCGCGACGCGATCAAAACCGTCCTGCGCGAGACGCCGGATACGAAGTAGCCACCCGCGAGCGGCAGCGGCCGGCGGCTCCTGATGTTGTAGCGGCCGGCGGCTCGCCCGCCGACGAAGCACTCGCGCGGAATGCGAATTCGTCCCCCAATCAGCGTCGCTTGAGCGCAAGTGTTTGCCGCGTCTCGGCAATCCGCGTTTCGCCGAACTGCACGCCGCGGGCCGCTGGGGCGTCCGCCGCGCATCCGCTTTTAGTTCGCGATCATCCGCTCATCCGCCTGCGGAAACGGCCCGCGCGCCGGCCCGATCCAATCCGCCACAGCCCGCGTCGAATCGCTCATTCTTCGCGTCACGCGCAACAGCGACATTGGAATCCGCGGCTGCGACGAAGCCTCGCTCGATTCAGCGACCTCGTTCGAATCCGCCACGCGCCGTAGTTCTAAACCCAGGTAAGCCCCCGGCGCGTCCACAATCGCGACCTTCAGCAACTCGTCATACTCGACGACCCGCGCGACCACCGGCGGCCGCCGTCGCAGCGCTTGCAGTTTCTCCACCGCGCCATCCAGCCGCGCGCGACCCCAAGGCGGCAACGACTGACGCGAACTCTCGAGCACCTCGCCGCCGACCGGCGAATCGATCCGCAGCAGCGCTACCGCCGCATCCAGCGCCGTCTCGCCGTCTGCGTCGCGCAGCAATCGCACCAGCGGCGGTTCGCCGATCTCCCAGCGCAGCTCCGGCAGCGCCCGCAGGGCATAGCGCTTCTCGCGCACCGTCGCCCGCTCCAAAAACGCGATCCAGTCGTCGGCGCTCAGAGTCAGCGGCCCGGTCAGATACGCCGGCGTATGACGGTAATAGGTTTCCAGCGTCAGCACGGCGATCGCGGTGCTGTACACACGCCCGCCAAAGCGGCCCCATTTGCCCCACTCTGTGCCAAAGGCCGGCCAACTGCCGAAGGCGTGATCGCGCGTCTTCTCATCGATCATGCGCCGATCCTGCTCGGGCAAAATCGAATCGCGCAGGTGGCCGTTCCACTGATCCCACGCCGGTCCGCCGATCTGAAACATCGCGACGGTGCCGTAATACCAGTAGTACTCGCTATGCAATTGCGACGGATCGCGCCCGCGGGCCCGCGCCGCGCTGGGCAGGTCCTGAGCCAGCCGCGCCCGCTGCTGCTCAAACATTTCGCTGTCACGCCGCCAGCCCAGCAGGGTCTCGCTCACCAGCGCACACGCCGACATCGCCGGCCCGTAGCGATATTGCGACACCAGCCCGCCCGTGCGACGCACCCCCTCGCCATTGTCCGAATACCACACCTGCCCGTCCGGCTGCGAGGCCCGCGCGAAGTGCAGCGCCGCGCGCACCAGCGTCTCGCGCGGCGGCGAAAGTCCAGCCCCCGCCGCGGTCTGCAACGCCTGCACGCACCAGGCCGTGATCGATGTGTCGTTGCGGTCGTTTTCCGGCGCGGGTTCATAATCCCACCCGCCCAGCGCATGCTGCGAAAGCGCCAGCCGCGCGATGGCCCGCTCCAGCGGCAGCCGCAGCGCCTCGTCGCGCGTCTGCGCGAAGAGTTCCGCCAGCGCCAGCGTCGCCAGAGCGTCGTTGTAGCCGGCGAGCGGATCCTTCACGCCGAACGAGCCGTCCGCCTGTTGCTGGCGCAGCAGCCATTCTCGCGCCAGCGTCACGCGCTCGGCAAAAGGCCCGCTGCGATCGCTGTAGCCCGCCCCCAGAAACGCGAGCATGCACAGCCCGGTCAGCCCCGCGCGACAGCGCCAATCGGTGCGTCGAATGGCCGGCTGTTCGCAGCGATCATCCGCCGGGCAGCGCGTCTGAAAATCGATCGCGTCCCACGAGCCGTCGGGCGCCTGGTGCTGCGCCAGCCACTGCAAGCCCAGATCCACCGCCGTCTCGGTCGCGGGCGTCGCGCCGAAGTCGGTCGCGTGCAGTCGTCGCACTGCGGGCGGCTCATCGGCGACTTTCGCATCGTCGGGGTGGGGCGCCGGCGCGGCCGGCGGCAGGGCGATCGGCGCACTCGATGGCGCAAAGACGTCGGCCACAAAGCGCTCGGGTTGCGTAGTCGCCGTCGCACGCTCGGGCAGCGCCGCAAAGCCCTCGTCGCCTTCGCCGGCCGATTCGCTCGGGTTCGAAGTCGGCGTAGTGTCCGGGGCCGACGCCGGTTGAGATGTCGGTAGGGGGGATACGTCGACGGTCGGCGCGCTTTCCGGCGAAGCCGCCGGTCGCCGCGGCGTCAGCGAAAAGATCAACACCGGCACGATCGTCAGCGTCGCCACCGCCGCCGACACGATGACGACCACTTTCGCCTCACGCAAACGGCGCACATCGGAGGCGGCGCGGGCATCGGCGGCAGGGCGTGGATCGGGCATGAGTGTTGAGTCTAACGCTCACCGCCGGAGCGAGTTCCCGGCAACCCCCTTCCCCCGATCGACCGCAGCGTCGCGTCGCTAGTCCTTTTCCTCGCCCGCCGCTCGCCGAAACACCGCCACAACATCCTCGACCGGCACGACAAACAGCCGATTGTCCCCCTCAAAATCGACCGGCACGGCGTTCTTCGGATGAAAGAGAACTTTGTCGTACTGCGCGATTGGATAATCCTCGTCGCGCTGCACCTGCGATGAGACCGCGACCACGCGACCCGTGATCGTCGGAATCTCAACGTTCCCAGGCAGCTCAATTCCGCCTTTGGTGCGCTTCTTGTCCTCATCCTTGCGGATCAGGATGCGCTTCCCCAGCGGTTCGACGGTTTCCAGTTTCGCAGTGCTGCTGTTCGCTCGCATAGGACCTCACAGACTATCCTGTTCGAGTTCGGCCTCTGAGTCTAGTGATCCGCCGTCACCGAGCCGATTGGTTCTGGGAGCTATTGTCTGTGAATCCCGAACAACTGCGCGCACTGCTGCATTCCATCGCCGCTCGCGAAACCAGCGTCGACGACGCCGCCCGGCTGCTCCGCGGCTGGCCCTCCGAAGACCTGGGCTTCGCCCGGCTCGATCATCAACGCGCCGCGCGCTGCGGCTTCCCCGAGGTCGTCTTCGGCCGCGGCAAGACGCCGGCGCAGCTCACCACCATTTTCGAGCGCCTCGCCGCCACCGGGCAAAACGTCCTCGCAACCCGCGTCGGATCGCGGGCGGCGGCTGCCGTCTGCGCTCGCTTCGAAGCCGCTCAGTACAACCGCGCCGCCCGCACCCTCACTTTCCGTCAGCGCGACGCGGCGTATTCCAACGCCAAGGTCGCGATCGTCAGCGCCGGCACTGCCGACGCCCGCGTCGCCGAGGAAGCCGCCGTCACCAGCGACATCTTCGACATTCGCGCCGAGCGCTTCGCCGATTGCGGCGTGGCCGGTCTCCACCGCCTGCTCAGCCGCATTGAGCAGATTCGCACCGCCGATGTCGTGATCGCCATCGCCGGCATGGAGGGCGCGCTGCCGAGCGTCGTCGGCGGCCTCGTCTCCAGCCCGGTCATCGCCGTGCCCACCAGCATCGGCGTCGGCGCCCATTTCCAGGGGCTGACGCCGTTGCTCACGATGCTCAACAGCTGCGCCGCCGGCGTCTCGGTCGTCAACGTCGACAACGGCTTCGGAGCGGCCTATCAGGCCGCAATGATCTGCCGCGCCCTCGACGAAGCCGCAAAGCGGACGACAAGCCCGACAGGCGCGGGCGCAAATAGCCGATAATTAAAGATGAGGGCGATTTCCGCTCTCGCAGCCCCATGCCGTCCATCGCGGCGGGGCGACCGTCAGACGCGCAAAAGATGACCGACCCCATCACCAACATCCCGCGCCTCGCCGAACGTCGCCCGGCAACCCACAAGGGCGATGCCGGTCGCGTCGGCATTGTCGCCGGCAGCGCCGCCATGAGTGGCGCCGCCGCGCTCGCGGGCATCGCCGCTCTCCGCGGCGGGGCAGGACTGGTCCGCGTCTGCACCTCGGCCGCCGCCGCGGCCATCGTCGCCGGCCACGAGCCTTCGCTGATGGTCAGCGCCTGGCCCGCCAATGGCAACGGCGGCATCTCCGGCAAACGATCGCTCGGCGACGAATGGGCCGAATTGCTCGAATGGGCCGACGTCCTCGCCATCGGACCGGGCATGGGTCGCGGCGGCTCGACCGCACGCTTCGTCGATGCCATCGGCGACAAGTCCGCACTCCACGCGCCCGTCGTGCTCGACGCCGACGCACTCACCAGCGATGCGGAACTGCTCGTGCAGGCTCTCCAGGAGCGGCCCGCAAACGCAACCGTGCTGACGCCTCACCCCGGCGAATTCCGCACCATGCTGGCCGCCGCAAAGATCGATCTCGCCTTCGAGACCGACGACGCCTCACGCATCGCCGCGGCTGCGGCCTACGCCGCCATGACCCACGCCGTCGTCCTGCTCAAGGGCCACCGCACCATCGTCGCCACCGCCGAACGACACTACGTCAACACCACCGGAAACCCCGGCATGGCGACAGGCGGCATGGGCGACGTGCTCACCGGGCTGATCGCCGCGCTCATCGGCCAAGGCCTTTCGCCCCTCGACGCCGCAATTCTCGGCGCGCGCGTCCACGGCGCCGCCGGCGACGCCCTCGCCGCCCGCTTTGGCCCGATCGGATTTACCGCCCGCGAAGTTGCCGCGTTCCTCCCCGCCGCCCTCGCCGCCTACTACGGCGAACCATTTCGCGGCATCTGACGTTGCCCGCGGTCCCCCAACCCGTTTCCCAGCGCCGCACCGTGAAACGAGAATAAATTCGGAGCATCTCAGTCAGAGCGAGCGCAACTCACGTATGAATATTGAGAATGCGAGCGGCGTCAGAGGTTGCTAGATGTGTCCGGTGTCGGACGCCTGCGTAAGACAGTGTGGCCCCGACAGGAGGCTTAAACATGCTGCGGTGGTCGTGGATTTCGATCGTGATGCAGATGCGTCGCCAATGGCAGGCCGCCCTCGATAATCGCCAGTGGCAGCCCGCTCCGGCCCGCGTCGCCATCAGCCCGCGCCGCCCCGGCGTCGCCCGCCCGGTGCGAATTGCAATCGAGCGTCCATTTTGGAATGGCTCCAATCGGGACCTGCGCTAAAGCGAATTCCCGCTTGCGGCCCGCGCGACAACGTGAAAACTTGTCGCCCCGATGTAGCCGAAAGCGAACGACCTGCGTCTAAGAAACGTATGGATGATCATGAGCCGACAGGCGAACGAATCGAAGACCTGAACTCGAACCGAAAGGCTTGACGGCGGCGTCGGGCGGTAAAGCGGCCCGACGCTGTCCGCGAGCCACGAACAATACTGCTTCTCCTCTCCTCCGGAGCAAAGGGCGACGACCGCGTCGCCCTTCGCTTTTTTTTGGCTCCACAGACCCCAAATTCGCCCGCCATCGTCCAGAAACGCTCCAAACGCACCGCCCGCCCCCATATGGCCCCCGCAAGTCCGTCCCGTCATAATGCCGATCACGACCTATAGCGCTCGATCGCGGCGATACCATGCCGGGTCCGAGCGTCGCCGCCGGAATCGCCGGCGGGGCGGATTGTTGGTCGTGTGGAAGGGTCGATGCCGATGCAGTTTGAGAGCGGTGCCGCCTCGCGGCGTATGATCGAAGACCTTGTCATTTTCGCCGTGCTGCTCGCGTTCGCCGGCTACTTCTTTTACGACTGGAAGATCGGCTACCCCGAGAAAAACCGCAAAGAGGCTTACTCCAAGCTGCCCGTCATCCTGCAAGACCCCAAGGTCGACGCCAAGGCCCTCTACGACACCCTGAGCGACCACCCCGACTCCGACGATTTCGACAAGCTCATCGAGCAAAAGCCCACCACCCTCGAGCAGGTCAAGGCCGTCCTCGGCGCTCCGCAGAAAACCCGCACCGACGGCGACAAAGAGTTTTACTACTTCCTGGGCAAAACCGGCGGCGCCGCGATCGAAATCCGCAGCGGCCGTCTCCAGCCCCTCGTCGACCAGAGCGGCAACAAAACCGGCGCCTGGCAAAACTGGGGCAAATCCGCCAATGACGTCCTCATGCAGTTCTACTTCGCCTTCATCCCCCTCGCCGTCTCGCTCTTCTTCCTCAAGAGCGCCATCACCGCCGCCAGCCTCAAGGTCCGCATGGACGACCAGACCCTCGACTACGGCGGCCAGAAAATCCCGCTCGCCTCGATCAAGGCCATTCGCGACTATCACCCCAAGGGCGTCGCAAACGTCATCTACGACGAGAACGGCGTCGAGAAAAAGCTCAAACTCGACAACCACCGCGTAAAGCGCTTCGCCGAACTCGTGGCCGAGATCTGTCGTGCCAAGGGCTTCGAAAATCCGATGCTATCCGCCGAAACCTTCGATGGCGGCGCATCGGACACCCAGCCCGACTTGCGTCAGTAGTTCGGCGGCCTCCCGCTCGCCGGCGCCCGGCCCACGCTCGCGCCGACCTCGAAATCCATCCGCTATCATCTTGCCCGGCCTGTTTCCGCCCGACCGGCACGGGATTGGACGAGGCGGATTTGGACCCCACGAGAGACTTGGCGCCCCATGACGCTGCTGCTCACCGGTTTTATCCTGATCATTCTCTCGCTGCTGGCCCTCGACCTCGGCCTGTTCAATCGAAAACCGCGCGAGATCAGCTTCAAGGAATCCCTCGGCTGGACCGCCTGCTGGGTCACGCTTTCCCTGGCGTTCTCCATCGCCGTCTACTTCATCTACGAGAATCACTGGTTCAACATGGGCCGCGGACCCGACGGAGCCGTCGTCGACGGCTGGACCGCCGCCATGCAGTACCTCACCGGCTACATCGTCGAAGAGTCGCTCAGCCTCGACAACATCTTCGTCATCACCCTCATCTTCTCCTACTTCGCCGTCCCGCCCCAGTTTCAACATCGCGTCTTGTTCTATGGCATCCTCGGCGCGCTCATCATGCGCGGCGTCATGATCGGCGTCGGCGCCGCTCTGATCCACCAGTTTCACTGGATCATCTACGTCTTCGGCGTCATGCTGGTCTACACCGCCTTCAAGCTGCTCATGACCAGCGCCGACGACTCCGTCCACCCCGAGAAAAACCCGCTCGTCCGACTCGCCCGCCGCATCTACCCCGTCACCAGCCACTTCGAGGGAGAGCACTTCTTCACCCGCATGAACGGCAAGTTCGCCGTCACGCCGCTCTTTCTCGTCCTGCTCGTCGTCGAAAGCACCGATCTGCTCTTCGCGATTGACAGCATCCCCGCGATCTTCGCGATTACGAAAGACCCGTTCATCGTCTTCACCTCCAACATCTTCGCCATTCTCGGCCTGCGCTCGCTCTACTTCGTGCTCGCCAGCGTCGTGAAGCAGTTCAAGTACCTGAAGGTCAGCCTCTCGCTGCTGCTCGCCTTCATCGGCGTAAAAATGCTGCTCTCGTCCTACTACCCGATTCCGATCCAGGTCTCGCTCGGCGTCATCATCACCACCCTCGCCGGCGGCATCATCGCTTCGCTTCTCTTCGCCCCGCGACCCACCGAGCGAGACGTCCTCGAAGCGCAGGAAGACAGCGTCGCCGACCCGCTCAAGGTCGGCGGCCGCGCCTAAGCGATCACGCCATCGGCGTTGCGCCGGCCTTCTCAACCGACGGCCGGCGCGAGGGGATCACGTTGCACGGTTGCGCGCAATTTCCCCTTCTGCATTCTTCATTCTTCATTCTGCATTTCCCCGCCCCCAATCCATCACAACTTCCCCACATCCCGCGTCAGCTCTTCCAGCCGCCGCAACGCCCCCTCGCGATCGC
>JALHOX010000006.1:0-12866 GCA_022842805.1 Phycisphaerae bacterium
CGCTCTTCCGATCTCGGCAAGTGGAATCTGTCGCAGATCTGCGAACATCTCAACCAACTGATGCGCCGCAGCCTCGACGGATTTCCCGAAAAGGTGCCGTGGATCATCCGCGTCACGGTCGGTCGCTACTACCGAAATCAGTGGATCGCCAAGCGAAACTTCGCCGCCGGATTGCCGACGCTTAAGCCGTTTCTGCCCACCTGCCCACCGGATGACCCCGCCCCAATTGCCGAGCTGGCCCGAATCATCGACCGCTTGAACAACGCGACCTCGCTTCACCCGTCCCCGTTTCTCGGACCGCTCAGTCTCGACGAATGGCGGACGCTGCACTGCGTTCACGCGGCCCATCACTTGAGCTTTCTCACTCCCAAAAACTGAGCGCGCACCGCGCGCTTCCGCTCACGTCCGCAAACGTCTCCGCCACGCCGCCCGCCACTCACCCCATCTCGGACGAATCGCGTCGCGGCAACTTTTGCTTGCCCCGCGCCCGCCGCGCCTGAAACACTTCGGATTGACCCGCGCTGCGCCAAGGCGAGCCCGTGCTCGCGCCGGCGCTTCGACGGGGAATTGCGGCGCTGCTTCCGTCGCCGCACGGTTCGAATGGAGTGGGACAGATGAAGCGGCTTGGCCTGTTCGCCGCCTGCGGCGAACGGAGCGCGGAGATTCCGCGCCTCCAGAATCAGCGTCGATTAAATCTGCGTTCCCGCAGCAGCGGCGTCGGCCGCGCGAGCCCGCGCTTCGGGCGAGCGACCGCCGGCTTTGCGGCGCCGTTACTGGGCCTATGCGCCCTGTTCGGATCGCCGGGCTGCGCGAGCGATGGTCAGAACATCCGCGTGCGCGGCCTGTCCGACGCGCGCGATCTTGAATTCACATTTCGCAGCGTGATTGATCAGGTCTTGCCGAGCGTGGCCGGAGTGCGCACCGAGCGCATCACGCGCGTCCCGGTGGACGGTCGCGCCAGCAGCGCCAGCTACATCGAGCAGCGCACCATCGTCAACGGCACGGCGATGGTCGTATCGCAGGACGGACTTTTCCTCACCAATGAACACGTGGTGCACGACGCCAGCGAGGTCACCCTGATCCTCAGCGATGGGCGCCGAGCGCCGGCGCGGGTCGTCGCCGCCGATGTCCGCGGCGACCTGGCGATCCTGAGCGCGCCGCTGGCGGGATTGATGCCCGTGCAGTTCGCGCAGGCGAGCGTCGGGCCGCAGCGCGGCGAATGGAGCATCGCGATCGGAAATCCCTTCGGCATCGGTCAGGACGGGCGCCTGAGCGCGTCGATCGGCGTCGTCTCCAACGTCTCACGCTCGCTGCCGGGCCTCGGCGCGGCGGACGATCGGCAATACCGCGACATGATCCAGACCACGGCTCCGATCCATCCCGGTAACTCCGGTGGGCCGCTGTTCAACCTCGAAGGCGAAGTCATCGGCATTGTGACGGCGATGTTCTCACGATCCTCCGACGACGAGGGCATGGCCTTCGCCATTCCGCTGACGCAGCCGGTGCGCGAAAAGATCGCCCTGCTGCAGCGCGGCGAGACCATCGCGTATGGCTATCTGGGTCTGGGGCTGCGCGATGTGGATGCCGATAGCGCGGAGCGCGCCGGAATGGGCAAAGCGAGCGGCGCGCTGATCTGCGCACTCGAAGATGATGGGCCGGCGGACCGCGCCGGCCTGCGCGTGGGCGACGTGGTGGTCTCCTACAACACGCGAAAGATCGAGGACGCCGAGCAACTGCTCGACGCCGTCACCGCCAGCGCGGCGCGCTCCATCGCGAATGTGCTTATCTGGCGGGAGGGGCGGGTCTGCGAGGTGCGGGTGCGGGCGGAGCGGCGCGAACCGGCCCGCGTGCTGGCATTGCGGATGTAGTCGTCCGCTCGACCCGCCAGCGCTCGGCGGTTCGGTTCTGCGGCGGCTGTTGGCCGCTGCCGCCGGGGTTGTTGAAGAGCGGCGCGGGGCGCGGTCGCTGGTTGGCCGGCTGCATCAGGTTGTCCTGCGGCACATTCACCCAGGGCCCGGGTCGTTGCTGCTGTTGCGGCGGCACCGCCCGGCGATCGCCGGCGAGTTGCGGACGCGGGCCAGGATAGGTCAGCGGCTGGGCGTCCTGATACTGCGCCGGCCAGCCCGGATTCCGCGTGAGACGCTGCGGCGCGCGAGAGACGGCGCCGTTGTTGTTTGCCGGCTGCCGCGGCAGCATCGACGGGGCCACCGGCTGCATCTCGGCCATGCGACCATTCGACGCCGCCGGCGGGTTTCGACGCACTGCGGGCGCGTTGTTCTGGATCGCAGCCGGTGCTTTCCAAGGTTGCCACTTGATCGGCGGCAAGCCGGGCTTCGGAGCGGCGGCTCGCGTCGGCTGCGCTTTCGCAGGCTTTCCGGAAGATTTCACCGGAGTCATCTCAGCGACCGCTGAGCGCCCGGTGGTTCGTCGCGCGGCGGGGCGCGACTTCGGTGCGGGGCCTCACTTCGAGCCGGGTTTGATCCCGCAGACCTCCTTCACGCCGACTCCCGGCGACGCGTAGATCACGTCGTTGATCGCATCGCACTCGTCGTCGCAGGCGTCGCCGTCGAAGGCCGGCAATTCGAGATGACCGAAGGCATAGGCTTCGTCGAGCAGGGCCATGCCCGTCAGCAATTCGTCTTCCGCCGACTCCAGCGTCGCGTTTTCCCCGTCATCAGTCTGATCCATGCACAGCAGTTCGCAATCCGCCGCGCTGTTCGACTCAAACTCGTCGGCCCACTCCAGCGCCAGCGGCTCGGCGAACGCGAATCGTTCGGCACGCTTAAAGGAGGCCGCCACGCGCTGTCGCACCTGTCGGACGCTCAGACGATCGCCGGGACAGGCGGTCTTGTTCGTCACTTCGCCATGCCCATAGACGCGATCGGGCGAAATCTTCGCGCCGTCGCAGAGCAGCACGATCAGTTGTTCCAACGCCGCCAGCTGTCGCGGCGTGGGCGCTTCCTTGTCGAGGTTCCCGATCAGGCAGATACCGATGCCGTTCGTGTTGAAAAAGTTCTTCGGGCGAAAGACGCCGAAGTAGCGGCCCGCATCGCGCGTCCGGCAGTGAGCCCCCTCAGCCTGCTGCTTCCAGCGCGGACCGACGAAGACCTTGCCGTCGGGGTAATTCACACCATTGCCGATCACAAAGTGATAACCCAGACCGTTCTTCCAGTGATTGTGTTCGCGGTGATACTTGTCCATGCTCTGCGGCGAGGCCAGCCGCGTCGCCGAGTGATGCACCACGATCGTCTGCCACTTGCGATCGATGCCGCGGCCGGGACGAATCTGCGCCGCGGTGACCAGCGTGCCGAAGTTTGAAGTCGGCGGCGCCACAGGCTTGGTATTGGCCGGCGGAGCAGGCTGCGGCTTGGGGGGCTGCGCGACCATCGGCCGCGGCGGGAGCGGCTGGATTGGCGGATAGATCGGCGGCTTGCGGACATAGGGCCGCGGCGGCTGCACGTTGTTGGGAATGATCGGCGGCGGCTTGCTGGGCGCGGGCGCCTCGCAACCGGCGAAGGTCGAGAGTAAGAAGACGATGAGCAGCGATCCGCACGTCCGAGCAGTCCGTTGCACCGGGCGCACCTCCGGAAGGGCGTGAAACTCTTCGCTCGATCCGATGAGCGAGTCCATTCAATATATCGTCGGGTCATCGAACCGGTCCAGCGCGGGAATCACGCCTGTCAGCGTTCGTAGCGGCCTGCGGCTCGCAGGCCGACGAGAATCGCGCTCGCGAATTCGCGCGCACCCCCCAACCCTCGCGCCCCGTCCGCCGGCGAAGCTGCCGACCGCTACTCCCCCGCCCCGCCGATTACGATGCGCCAATCATGAACGACCACGATCTCAAGAATCTGCTCGCGGGCTGCGTGGCGATCTACACCGAGGCGGACCTGAAGGCCAAGCTGCTCCGCAGCGAGCGCGAGCGCAAACCGCTGCGCATCAAGCTCGGCCTGGACCCGACCGCCCCCGACATTCACCTCGGCCACAGCGTCGTCCTGCGGAAAATGCGACAGTTCCAGGATCTCGGCCACAAAGCCGTCCTGATCATCGGCGATTTCACCGCCCGCATCGGCGACCCCACCGGCCGCAGCAAGACGCGACCCGTCCTGACCGATCAGGAGATCGAGTACAACGCGCAGACCTACCTCGACCAGGCCGGACGCATCCTCGACACCGCCGACGGCAAGTTGGAGATTCGCCGCAATTCGGAGTGGCTGGCCGCCATGCGCTTCGACGACGTCGTACGGCTCGCGGCGCGGATGACCGTCGGACAGCTCCTGAAGCGCGAGGATTTCCGCAATCGCTTCGAGGCCGAGACCCCGATCAGTCTGCACGAACTGCTCTACCCGCTGGTGCAAGGCTGGGATTCGGTCTGCATTCAGGCCGACGTCGAGCTGGGCGGCACCGACCAGACCTACAACAATCTCGTCGGGCGACAGCTCCAATCCGAGGGCGGCGGCAGCGGACAGGTCGTGATGGTCATGCCCATGCTGCGCGGGCTCGACGGCGTAAAAAAAATGTCGAAGAGCCTCGACAACTACATCGGTATCCGCGACGCCGCGACCGATTACTTCGGCAAAACGATGAGCATCCCCGATTCGCTCATCAGCGAGTGGTTTCGCCTGCTCACCGATCTGCCCGAGACCGCCTGGCAGCCGGTGATGGCCGAACATCCCATGAAGGCCAAGGCCTTGCTGGCAAAGACCATCGGCGCCCGCTTTCACGGCCCGGCGGAGATGGCGGCGGCGGAAGAGTATTGGATGTCGCGCTTCAGCGGTCCGCGCACGGTGGAGTCGGTGCCGCTGACAATCCCCGCCGCTGAGGTCGTCGACGGCAAGATCGCAGTCTGGAAATTGGCGTGGTATGCCCACGGCGCGGAAATCAGCAAATCGGACGCACGGCGTATGGTGGAGAACGGTGCGGTCGAGGTCGGCGGGCAAAAGGTCGTCGAGGCCAACGCAAACGTCCCCGTCGCCGTCGGGTTGCAATTCAAAGCCGGACGACATCGCTCCGGCCCAATGAACAAACAGCCTCTCATTTGCGTCGTGCAGGCGATTCAGTAGTAATTCGACCGGGATATGGATTGCGACCTGGCCTGTCGCCATTGCAAGTGCGCAGCATGTCGAAAATGCATCGATCGTCAGTGTCCTGGGGGGCGGATTGCAACAAAAAACCTCCCTCGACCGCGCGGAGCGCCGACGAGGGAGGCAATTGTCAAATACTGGAGAAGTCGCGAGATTAGCCGAGGCCGTAGAGACCGCGGCCGATTTTCTTGACGCCCTTCATATCGGTCAGGGCGATGCCGACGCTCTTGGCCAGGGTCTTGTTCTTGGACTTGTAGCCCGAGCTGACGACGCCCTCAGCGATGTCCTTCACGGCCATCGCACCACCGGCGCCGGCCAGCACACCGTGGATCACATCCTTGAGCGAGCCGGGACGATACGCGCCACCGCTCCCGCCGCCCGACAGCATGCGTCCGCTTCCGGGCGGGCGGCCCGGCGGGCGACCGACGCGCGGCGCGGCGGAGACCGAGCCGCCGTACTGAGCGATCATGCGGTCGAGTTCGGCCATTTGGCCGTCGATGAGATCACGCTGCGAGAGCAGGGCGGCCTTTGCCTGCGACAAGCCGGCAACTGCGGCTGACATTCCCCCGACCCCCGCGGACATCGACCCCTTCGGACGACCTCTCGGCATCTCTACTTCTCCATGGACTAGAAACGAAACCAATAGCGAGATCGGCGCGCGCCGAGCTATTTTGAAGTCGGGAGTATACCTTCGTCACCCCAATGCAAGGGGTTTCTACGGGAGAATTCAGTATCTTTTTGGTGAAGATCGAGGACTACTTCACTTCGGTAAGCTTCACCGCGCAGCGACCCTTGGCCGACATCATCACCGCTTCGACCACACGCTGCGTCTCATACGCGTCCGCAAAGTCGGCCAGCGGCACGATCGGCTGTTCGCCGCCGATGCTCGCCGCGATGTCCGCCAGCGTATTGACATAGGTATGTTCAAACCCAAGCAGATGCCCCTCCGGCCACCAGGCGCCGGCGTAGGGATGCTCGCCCGACAGCGTAGACACCACGCGTCGCCAGCCGTTGGTGCGCTTTTCCTGGCGAAGGTCGTAAAGATGAATCGCGTTCATGTCGTCGGAGTAGTAACGCAACGCCCCATGCTCGCCGGAGATTTCAAGGGCGATCTGGTTGTCATGTCCGACCGCGACGCGCGACGCCTCAAAAATGCCGATCGCGCCCTTCGACGTGCGGGCCGTGAAAACCGTGGCATCGTCGACGTCTACCTTGCCCCGCGGAGCACGCCGCGGCGGAGCCGCCTTCGTCGCGGCCGTCGGCTGCAAGGCGCGATCGTTGATGAAGATCTCGGAAAATGCGCCCGTGACTTCGACGATTTCGTCGCCGGTGATGAAGCGCACCAGATCGATCGCCTGCGCACCCTGATCGCCGATCGCACCGGCGCCCGAGTAACGCTTCTGAAAACGCCAGGTCAGCTCTTCTTCCGGAGTCGCCCAACTCTGCAGGTACTGGGCGCGGATGTGATAAATCTTCCCCAAAAAACCATCCGACACCAGCCGATAGGCCAAAGCCGCCGCGGGGGCGCGCCGATAGTTGTACCAGACAAAAGTGCGCGATCGCTTGCTGCGAATCGCCGCGTTTCGCATCTGCCGCGCTTCTTTGAGGGAAATCGCCAGCGGCTTTTCACAGGCGACATGCTTGCCCGCGGCAATCGCGGCCAGCGCCTGTTCGCAATGCAGATATGTGGGGGTGCTGATGTCCACCAGGTCGATCTCGGGATTCTTGATGACCTGTTTCCAATTTGTGTCGTAATGCTGCCAACCCCAGCGGTCTGCGAATGGCGCAAGCGCGATCAAATCCCGCCCGGAAATGCTATGCATGACCGGCTGGCGCGGCAGATTAAAGAATCGCGCCACCTTCAAATACGCATTGCTGTGGGCACGGGCCATGAACTTCTGGCCCAATAGCGCCACATTTAGCGGGTCGGCCATTACGCATCCCTATGCTGGCGGAGGGTTTTCGGCTTTCCAACGGGCGAGGGATGATAGTGAAACTGGGGCAAGGTGTCTAGACCACCGGCTGGTCCGCTTTGCCCCGCTGTAGGCCTTATTCCGGCCGTTTCTCGGGCAAATTCGTCCAAAGTCGGGCGTTCCCATGGACAGTCGCGTCGCCCGGCCGGGTGGCTGGGGAGAGCCTAGACCAGCAGGCCGGCGGGGGAATCGGCCCGGCCGGGCGGCGGTTAGCAAGGGACGGCGGTCTGCCCCCAAGGCTCTCGGACCCGCCCCCGCCGTCGGCTACCGGGCCGCCATGTTCATCGTTGACGCCGCCGGGCCGCGTGCATAGTTTTGGCGACTTGGCGAGCGGCCGTCGCCGACTAGCTTGAGATCGCCGCCCACCGATGGGAGTTTCGCGTGACGTTGTGGAATCGACTGACAATGCGCCGAAATGTTCGCTGCTCCGCCGTACTCATCGCTTCTGGTGCCTTGGCTGCCTCCTGCGGCGATCCCCAAAACACCAAGCCGGCGGGGGCGACTTCGGGCTTTGCGCCGGTCGCCGGTGGGTCGCTGGTCGACTATACGAACTACACACCGACGCCCTTTGAGCCGATCACGCCGAGCGTCGCGGCGGCGGGTGCCGCCGCGACGCCCGCCGACGCTGCGACCGAAGACGTCGCCCGCCAGGCGGAAACATTCGTTGGCGAGATCGCCGCAGCGCTCTCGCGCGGCGAATATCGAAAGGCCCTCGATTCGCTCACCAAGGACGCACGCACGGCGCTGGCCGATGAGAAAATCGCCTCCGTCGCGTCGACCTTCGAAATGTACGCGCTCTTCCGCAAACTCGTCGGCGATAAAGCGGGCGAAGCGGGCGTCGCCGCGCTCGACGCCGCCTGGACCAACACGCCCGCCGACGGCCGCAAGACCACCGTGGTCAACGCCAACGCCGTGCAGGTGTCGCCCAATCCGCTCGCGATCCTGCTGGGGCCCAAGATCGCCGGCGACTCGCTGACCCTCGAACGCGCCGCCGGGGTCTGGAGCATCTCGCTCGCCGCCCCGCCCGACGACTCCGCAGTCGCCGCCCTGGGCCAGTTTCACGCCAAGGTCCAGGCGGGGCTGGATGGCCTGAGCGACGCGCTAAACGCGCTCCCGCCCGAAGCCGCCGCAGCCCTGGCTTCGGGGCCGCTGATGAAAGACGTGCTGGCGCCCGCGATCGGAAAGGTCCTGCTCGGCGAGGAAATTCCGGTCAATCTGCTGTCGGCCGCTGCGCCGGGCGCAGCGAGCGATCCAACTGCGACGCCCGGCGATCCGGCCGCGAATGCCAACACGAACGCGGCGGCGGGCGAGGGCGCTCCGTCAGGCGAAGGCGCTCAGCCGGCGGATAACGCCAACAAGAATGACAACGGTTGAATAGAAGCGGGGGATGAATCTCACGCCGATGCGTCACGCGCGAAGTAGGGCGGGGCGGCTCAAGAGAAAATGAAACAGCACGCTGACGCGAGTCCTCGCGAAAGCGTGCTGCCCGAATGCGGCGAACCTGAAAAAAGCTATCGGCCCGACTTCGTATCGCCGCGGGCGAAGATGCTGGCCACGTAGTTCAGCACGTCGGTCGCGCTGGTCTCGTTGTAGCCATAGAACTTGATCAGCCGCTGCTTCACCACGTCGATCTTCGCCTGCGTCTCATCATCGACCACGCCGCTGACCACGTTCTTGAGCTTGATCGTGTCGCGGCTGTCTTCGAAGAGCTTCAGCTCCAGCGCCTTGTTGAGCCGCGCGTTGGTCGAGTAATCGAACTTCTTGCCATCCAGCGCCAGCGCGCCGATGTAGTTCATGATCTCCTGGCGGAAATCGTCCTTGCGGCTTTCCGGGATGTCGATCTTTTCCTCGATCGAACGCATCAGCCGCTCATCCGGCGGCTCTTCTTTGCCCGTGAACTTGTTGCGAACCTTCTCGTGCTGCGTATAGGCCCGCACGTTCTCGATGTAATTCGTGCACAGCCGCTGAATCGCGTCTTCGTCGGCCGAAATCGCCCGCTGCACTTCGGTCTTGAGGATGTCTTCATACTCCTCGCGGACGACGCCCAGCAGCTCGCGATAGCGCTTCTTGGTCTCCTCGTCGTTGATCAGCGAGTGGTGGCTGAGGCCCTCTTCCAGCTCGTTCATCACCATGAAGGGATTCACGCAGCGATCCTGCTGCGCCTGCTCGCTCACCAGCGCATTCGAGATTTTGTCCTGGATGTAGCGCGGGCTGATGCCCTGCATGCCCTCGCGGCCGGCTTCGCCACGCAGCTCCTTGACCGAATCTTCGGTGAAGCCCGGAATGCTCTTGCCGTCGTAGAGCTTCAGCTTTTGCAGCAGCGTCAGCCCGGCCTTCTTCGGCTCCTGCAAGCGCGTCAGCACCGCCCACATCGCCGCCACTTCGATCGTGTGCGGGGCGATGTGCACGCCGCGGACCTTCTGCGTGCTGAAATCCTTCTCGTAAATCTTCACTTCATCGCTGAGCCGCGTGTTGTAGGGGATATCGATCTTGATCGTGCGGTCGCGGAACGCCTCCATCAGCTCGTTGCTCTGCAGCTTCTTGTATTCCGGCTCGTTGGTATGGCCGAGAATCACCTCGTCGATGTCGGTCTGGGCGAATTTCTTGGGCTTGATCGAGTGTTCCTGCGACGCGCCCAGCAGGTCATAGAGAAACGCCACGTCGAGCTTCAGCACTTCGATGAATTCGCAGATGCCGCGATTGGCGATGTTCAGCTCGCCGTCGAAGTTAAACGCCCGCGGGTCGCTGTCGCTGCCGTATTGCGCGATCTTGCGATAGTTGATGTCGCCCGTCAGCTCGGTCGAATCCTGGTTCTTCTCGTCCTTCGGCTGAAACGTGCCGATGCCGATGCGGTCCTTCTCCGAAAGGATCACGCGCCGCACGACCACATGATCCAGCACCTTCCGCCAGTTGCCGTCATACTTGGCCAGCAGGTCGGCGAACATCTTGCGGCAGAACGGATCCAGATCGCCTTCGAGGCGGATCTGCTTGTCCTCCGACAGGTCGGCGTTGATCTTGGCCAGCGCGTCCTTACGCGCCACGCGCGGAATCAGCTTCAGCGGCTCCTCGTGCATCGGGCACGGATAGAGCTCTTCAACGCCGTGGTCGTTCATCACCTTCCACGAAAAGGTGTAAATCGCGCCTTCTTCTAGCCGCGAGTAGTGCTCCAGCCCCTTCTTCAGCAGCCGCGCGATCGTGCTCTTGCTCGAGCCGACCGGGCCGTGCAGCAGCAAAATGCGGCGATCGGTGCCGTAGCCCTTGGCGGCCGATTTCAGGAAATCCATGAGCCGCATCAGCGCCGGGTCGAGGCCGAAAATCGCGTCGGCGCCCTTGTCGATCGGGTCGTCAAAGAAGTTGTAGCGAACGTAGTCCTCTTTCAGATAGCTGTACCGCCGCGTGCCGAAATGCTGCAGCATGTCGTACAGCCGCTGGTAGGCATTGCGGGCGATGCGCGGGTCGGCGATGACTTTGTCGAGGTACTCGGCGAAGCTGCCGGTCCAGTGCTGCTCGCGGAATGCCTGCGTGTCGAAATGCTTGTCGACGACGGACAAGACCTGTTCGCGGTTGATCATCGCGCGTTCTCCGGCGCGGCGGGGCGGCCGGCGATCCATCGTCCGGCACGCGGCTCCGCGCAATTTCTACGTCCCCGGAATCGTAGTCGCGCCGAAAGCATTGCGCGACGCGGCGATAGTTTATCGACCGTTCGGGCGGGTCGCGCGAGGGAAATTTCCGCGCGAATGGTTCGTAGCGGGTGGCGCTTCGGTCTTGTAGCGGCCTGCGGCTCGCAGGCCGACGTTGCGATGGCCCTCGCGCCGACGGAGCACCGCCCCGACCGCCGACGTAGTATCGGCCGGCGTCCGCGCCGGCCGACGAATGAATCGTGCACGTGATCAAACGCGTGGGGATGGCTGCGCGGCTCGTCGGCCTGCGCCCCGCAGGCCGCTACTGCTTAGCGACCCACCACGCGGTAGAACGAGTCGCGCTCGACCGGTTCACAGCCGGCCTCGCGAATCAGCCGGCGAATCTGATCGACGGAAAGCTCCTGATGATTGGTGCCGCGACCCTCGCGCTTGGTGATGTCGTACCACACGACCGTGCCGTCGAAATCGTCGACGCCCCAGTTCAGGGCCACTTGCGAGAGCTTCGGCGACTGCATGATCCAAAACGCCTTGATGTGATCGAAGTTGTCCAGCATCAACCGCGAGATCGCGAGCGTCTTCAGATCGTCGAGCCCCGTCGGCCCCGGCAGATGGCCCAGCTCGCTGCCGTCGGGAATGAATGAGAGCGGGATCAAACATTGAAAGGCTGCGGCCGGTTGCGATGCGTTCTGCATTCGCGCCTTCGACTTGTCCTGCTGATCCCGCAGCTTGATCAAGTGCTCGATCCGCTCGTCCGCGCCTTCGATATGCCCGTAAAGCATGGTCGCATTGGTCGGAATGCCCAGCCGGTGCGCCGTGTCATGCACGTCAAACCAATGCTTTTCGCCCACCTTGTTCTTGTACGCCTCGTCATGCACCCGGTCGTCAAAAATCTCCGCCCCGCCGCCCGGCAGCGTGTCGAGCCCCGCCTCACGCAGCGCGATCAGCACCTCCTCGATGCTCAGCCGCGGCTTCGAGATGCGCGTGAAATGGACGATCTCGATCGCCGTAAACGCCTTGATGCAGAGCTTGGGGCAGGCCGCTTTGATCGCCCGGCACATGTCGGTGTAAAAGCTGAAGGGCAGCTTGGGGTGCAGCCCGCCGACGATGTGCACCTCGGTCGCCCCCTCGCGCACGGCGTTTTCGCACGTCTCAACGATCTGCTCAATCGACAACTCATACGCCGCCCCCGCCCAACCGCCCGGCGCGTGCGAGTTAGTGCCCGATGAGCCCGTGCCGCTCGCCAGCGCCTCTTTGCTCAGCAACGGCAGCGATCCGCCGACGAGCTGCAGCGTCGCCGTCGAGCCGAGGGTTTGAATCTGCCCCTCGTCGCTCCGGCGTTCCGTCGCTCCGTCGCTCTTCCCGCTCGGATAAGCCCGATAGAACGAACAAAACTTGCACCGCAAAACGCAGTAGTTCGAGTAGTTGATGTGGCGATTGATGTTGAAGTAGGTCCGCCGCCCGTGCATCCGCTCGCGAACCACGTTGGCCATCTGCCCGATGGTGAAGATGTCGCGGCTGGCGAACAGCGCGCGTCCGTCCTCGCGGCTCAGCCGCTGTCCGGCGAGGACTTTCTCGCGGATCGGCTCCAAAGCGGGGTCGAGCATCGGCAGCGTTTCCAGCAGCGTTGACATCTTTCGCTCTCCGTTCGCGGCGGGCGACAGTGGCCCGGCAACGGCCGGCGTCCTCGCCGGCGGCTGACCGCCGCGGTAGGGCGATTCGAAAATCGCCGATCGCCGATACTATCTACAGACAGAATCCGACGTGAAGAGCCTTTGGCGATGAAACGTCTGAATCGTGTCTGCCATCCAACCGGCCGGCGGACGACGAATGGGCCGAAAATCGCCACCCCCCGCAGCTGCGCCAAGAAAGGACCGAGAATGAAGTCGAAGTGGATCGCGTTGTTTGGAATCGCCGCCGCGGCCCTCGCCGCAACCGCCTGGGTCGACGACACCCCCTATCTGGTCGCCCGCGAGGCGGCCGTCGCGCCGGGCAAAGAGGCCCCCAAGTTCGAGGCCAAGCTGATGTCGGGTAAGGACATCAAGTTCCCGGAGGCCTACAAGGGCAAGATCGTGCTCGTCGATTTCTGGGCCACCTGGTGCCCGCCGTGCCGAGCCGAAGTGCCCCACATCGTCAAAACGTACCAGACGCACGGCGGCGAACACTTCGCCGTC
>JALHOX010000006.1:12876-32577 GCA_022842805.1 Phycisphaerae bacterium
GCTCGACGCCTCGCGAAAGCGCACCGCGGAGCAAGTGACCAAGTACGCGACCGACAACAAAATGGCGTGGGACCACGTCTATGAGGGTGTCGACGCCTACGCCGAGGCCTATGGCGTCACCGGCATTCCCGCCGCGTTCCTCATCGACGCCGACACCGGCAAGATCCTCGCCATGGAAGACGACCTTCGCGGCGAAAACCTGCTGAAAAAGGTCGAAACCGCCGTCAAGAAGAAGGCCGCGAAAAAGGACTAACTCGCGCCGGCCGCGCGGCCGCTTACGCCGCGCCCTCCGCTAACTCGTCCACAAATCCCGCCACCGAATCCACGATCGACGCGTCGGCCTTGCCCGCGTCGATCGCTTCGTTGATCCGCCGCACGATCGCGCTCCCGACGATCGCCCCGTCCGCCACGCGACAAACCTCGCGCACCTGCGCCGCGGCGGAGATGCCGAACCCAACGCAAACCGACGTCGCCCCGCCCCGCAATTCGGCCACGCGCGCGCCCAGGTCGGCGGGCAGACTGCTCCGCTCGCCGGTGATGCCCGCCACCGCCTGGTAATAGACGAACGGCGCCGAGATCGTCCGAATCCGATCGCGCCGGGCGGCGTCGCTGGTCGGGGCGCAAATCATGATCAGCGACAGCCCGCGCGCCTTGCACGCCGCCGCCACCGTCTCGCACTCCTCGAGCGACAGGTCGGGCACCAGCAGACCATCAAACCCGGCCTCAGCCGCGGCGGCCGCAAAAGCGTCGACCCCGCGGGCGAAGACGATCGAGTAGCTCACCATTGCGATCAGCGGCGCAGCGATCTGCGCCCGCGCACTTTTCACGCCCGCGAAAAACGTGGAGGCGCGAAAGCCGCGCTCCAGCGCCCGATGAAACGAGGTCTGAATCACCGGCCCGTCGGCGATCGGGTCGCTGAAAGGGAACCCGATTTCGATCGCGCCGATGCGCGGGTTCGTGAGCCGCTTCAGCAGCGCTAGCGACGCATCGAGCGATGGGTAGGCCGCCGTGAGATAGGGCACGAGGCACTTCGCCCCCGCGGCGCGCAGCGAGTCGAAGCGTTGGGTCAGTCGGTTCAAATCACATCCTCAACTCGTCGGTTTCAGCCGGTAGGGCGGGTTTCACCCGCCTATTACGTTCATTGGCGCGAAGACGTTGTCGGCGCGAAGTTTCTCGTTGGTGCGACAGAGCTTGTTGGTGCTACGCCATCCGTTGGCGCGACGAGGTTCGCTGGCTTCGACAGACGAAGAGGCGGGTGAAACCCGCCCTACAGGTTGCACTTCGGATCGCGCAGCGCCCGCCCTCACCCCGCATACGCAAACTGCGTGCGACACAGCGTCTCGTAGAAGCTGCTGGTCGAAATCAGCTCTTCGTGCCGCCCGATGTCGACCAGCCGGCCTTCGTTCAGCACGATGATGACGTCGGCCCGCGAGATCGTGCTGTAGCGGTGGGCGACGATGAAGACCGTGCGGTCGCGCGTCACGTCGTCGATCGCTTCCTGAATCTTCCGCTCGCTGCCGGCGTCGATCTGGCTGGTCGCCTCGTCCAACACCAGGATCGGCGGATCGCGCAGGATGGCCCGCGCCAGCGCGATCCGCTGCCGCTGCCCGCCCGAAAGCTCTCGCGCGCTGATCATCGCGTCGTAGCCGCGGCCCTCGCGGCCGATGTCGTCGTCCGCGTCGCCGCTGAGCGATTTCGACGAGCCCAGTTCGCTCGCAAAGTCGTCGAGGTGGGCAAGCTGAGCCGCGCGGCGAATCTGAGCCTCAGTCGCGTCGGGCTCGCCATAGGCGATGTTGTTGCGAAGCGTGTCGCTGAAGACGACCGAATCCTGCGTCACCAGGCCGATGTGCTCGCGCAGCGAGGGCAGCGAAAAATCGCGGATGTCACGCCCGTCGATAAAAATCGCGCCGCGCGTCGGCTCGTAGAAGCGCAGCAACAGCGACATCAGCGTCGTCTTGCCCGAGCCGTTCGGGCCCACGATCGCCACCACCTGGCCGCGCTGCACCGTAAAGCTGATCTCCTGCAAAACCGGCGTGTCCGGCTTGCCGGGATAGGCAAAGCTGAGTTCGCGAAACTCCATGGAATCGTTCAGACCCGCAAAGCGAACGCCCCCCTCGCGCTTCTCCGCGGTCGGCTCCGTCGTCAGGTCCAGCAGCTCAAACAGCCGCTTGGCCGACGCGTCGGCCTGCTGCAGGCGGTTGTTCACGTTGCCCATCTTCCGCACCGGGTCAAAGAGACCGCCCATGCAGACGACGGCGGCGAAGAACAGATTGGGCTCAAGCTGGCCACTGAAGACGCGCGTCCCGCCGTAAAGGATGAACGCCGCCACCGCGATGACCGCCAGCGTTTCCAGCGCGGGCTTGGTGCCGGCGTCGACGATTTCAATGCTGGTCTGGGCCCGCGTCAGCGCCAGGCCCTCTTCCTGGAAGCGTCGGCTTTCGACCGCTTCCATGTTGTACGCCTTCACGACGCGAATGCCCGCGAGCCGCTCGCCCAGATGGTCGATCAGCCGTCCCCACGACGCCGACGCCCGCTTCTGCGCCTTCTTCACCGCCCGCCCCAGGCTGCGGATCACGAGCGCGCCGATCGGCAGCCCGATGATCGCCACCACCAGCATGCGCCAATCGATCATCAGCGTCAGCGTAAAGACGCCGGCCGCCTTCAGCGGCTCCTGCACCGTCTTGCCAAACAGCGTCGAAATGCCGACTTCAACTTTGCTGATATCGGTCGCGAACCGGCCCAATGTGTCGCCCGGCGGCTGGCGGCTGTGCCAGTCGAGCGGAAGCCGCAAGACGTGATCCGCCAGCTTGCTCCGCATGTCATGCATGCCGCGCTGCACGGCGATCGCGATCAGCCACTCATGCATAAAGCGGGCCAGCGCCCCCAGAGTGCTGACAATCGCCAGCCCCACCATCACGATGATCAACGTGGATTGCCGGCTCGCCGCGTCTCGCCCCGTCGGCAGAATCGACGCGAAGCCGCGCAGCGCCGAACTCCACCAGTGATAGCGCCGCAGCTTGAGCTCGATCACTTCGTCGCCGCCGCTTACCCGGCGAACAACGACGCCCTGAATCTTCTTCTCTTCGAATTGGGCGATCTGTCGCATCGCCTCGTAGGAGCTCACCGGCGCGCCGCCGATCGCCACGATCCGGTCGTGATCCTTCAGACGGTCGAAGCTCCGCGATTCCGGGCGAATGTGGTCGATCAGCAAACCGTCCGGATCGTCCGGCAGATCGGCGCCGATCACGACGTCGAGCCGCCGCTGGACTTCCACGCGATTCATCCAGTCGACCAACGACTCATCGCGGGCGAAGATGACCTTCAGCAGCGGAATCACGCTCGACATGCTGAACGTGTAAAACACGCTCACACCCACCGCCATCAACAGTCCGAGAATCAACGCCCGCCGGTGCGGCGACAAAAAGCCGACCGCGCGGCGGAAATGAGGAATCCAGGCTGTCGGGGCCGGAGCGTTCACGGGCTGAAATCATAGTACGAAGCGAGTCCAGCGCTTAGGGCGCGCCGGGCCGATTGCAGCAGACAGCCCCCGCCCCCCGGATCACCCAGGCACCGTCCACGCCTCGCCCACGGGCAATTCCTTGACCTCCACGCCCGCCGGCGAAAATCCGGCGATGTCCTGCCGCAACAGCCCAAATGTCTTGTAGTGGATCGGAATCGCGTATCGCGGCTGAATCCATTCCGCGGCTTTGGCGGCGTGTTCCGGCCCCATCGTGAAGCGGTCGCCGACCGGCAGACAGGCGATCTGCGGGCGATAAAGCTCCGCAATCAGCTTCATATCGCTGAAAAGCGCCGTGTCGCCCGCGTGATAGATATTGATCCCGCCGATGCGAATGACCAGCCCGCACGGCTGGCCCATGTAGCGCCCGCGCGTCGACGAGGAGTGAAACGCGGGGGTAAACGCGATCCATCCGAAATCGGTCTTGATCGTCCCGCCCGTGTTGGCAGGGTCGAGCTGGTCCGAGTGGATTCCCTGCTCGCCCAGATAGCTGCAAATTTCCCAATTCGCGACGCACTTGGCGCGATTCCTCCGCGCGATGGAGACCGTGTCGCCCAGATGGTCGTCGTGCCCATGAGTCAGCGCGATGTGCGTGCAGTGAATCTGGTCGGGCTTATGGATGGCCCGCGGGTTGCCCGTCAAAAACGGATCGACAGCGCACGTAAAGCGGCCGTCATCGAACAGGAATCCCGAGTGCCCCAGATAAGTGATCTTCAGAGACATGGCTGATCTCCCGACATGTCGGTGATGCGAAGCGATACGGTTAACCGCAATTGTAAGTCGCACAAGAGCGCCGGAGGGGGCGAAGCGGCGACGCGGTAGGGGGGTAAAGCAACGCGAAACGAGCCGCCCGCGAGCTCTCCGGCCGCTACCCGAAAACGGCCCGTCGCCGGATTTCCCCGCCCCGCCCGGCTCCCAGGCGGCGATCCAAGATTTTTACGATTCGCGTGAAACCCCGCCGCCGCCGTCGCTTGGACACTCGAACCCCGCTCCCAAGCGTCCGATCGGCGTGGATATCGCCGCAGGAGAACGAGTTATGAAACGTCGCTTCATCACCTTCGTGGCCCCGCTCGCAGCCTTCCCGCTCTACACCGCGCTCGCGGCGGAGCTGTATGTCAACGCCGCGGCTCCCGTCGGGGCCGAGGCCGGTACGCAGGCAGCCCCGTTCCGCACGGTGCAGCGCGCCATCGACGCCGCCATTGCCGGCGACGTCATCCGCGTCGCCGCCGGTAGCTACCGCGAAAATATTCGGGTCGAGGCCAAGCCGCTGGTGCTCGAAGGTGGCTATGGAACCGACTGGGTGCGCGACCTGAGCCGCAACACCACCACCCTCCAAGGCGCCGGCAACGACGCCGTCGTCACTCTCCTCGGCGCCGACGCCACCATCGACGGCTTCCGCATCACCGGCGGCACCGGCAGCCCCCTCGAAGCGCCCTACGGCTATCACGGCGGCGGCATCTATAGCGTCGACGGGTCGCCGACCATCTCGAACAACCTCATCGAAGCCAACGACATCCGCCGCAGCAACGAACCGTCGGAATACTTCTTCGGCGGCGGCATCTATGTGATCAACACGTCCAACGCGACCATCTCGAAGAACACCGTCCGCAACAACTTCGCCGGCCGCGGCGCCGGCCTCTATGTCAACGGCGAGTTCGCGCTGATCCGCGGCAACACGATCGAGGGCAACACCGCCATCGGCGATCACGGCGGCGGGCTCTTCATCGCCACACGCCGCGCGACGGTCACCGAGAACCTCTTCCGCGGCAACGAAATCGGCCGCGCCCTCGGCTATGGCTGGGGCGGCGGGCTGATCGTCGTCGGCGTCGGCAACTCAGCCGAACTCTCCTTTAACGTGCTGACGCAGAACTTTGCCGCCGGCTACGGCGCCGCCGAATTCATCGACGAGGGCGCCACCGCCACGATCCACCACGAACTGATTTATGGCAATCTGTCGAAGGCCGGCTGCGAGGCCGTTTCGGCGATCGCGGTGGATGGCGGCGAAGGCGGCGGTTCGCAGGCGTCCATCAGCCATTGCACCGTCGTTGACAACGTCTGCCCCGACGCCACCCGCGGCAACGGCCTACAGGTCGAGGGCGGATCGAACGTCACCGTCACCAACAGCATCTTCTGGGGCAATGGCGGCGACGACTTCTCGATCGACAACACCTCGCGCCTCAGCGTCACCTTCACCGATTCGCAGGAGAGCATCGCCGGCACGGGCAACATCTCCGCCGACCCGCTCTTCATCAACGCCGCCGCCGCCGACTATCGCCTCGCCGCCGGCTCGCCCTGCATCGACGCCGCCGACCCGGCTTCGCCCTTCAGCGACGAACCGGCCGACAACGGCGGCCGCGCCGACATGGGTCGCTTCGGCGGCAACGCCAGCAGCGCCGCCCCGGCCCCGCCCCCGATCGGCTCGACCCCCGGCGGCTCGACGCCTGGCGGCTCGACCCCCGGCGGCACCGACAACCAGGATGACGGCGACACCGACGACGGCGCCGACCCCGTCAGCGCCGGCCTCTGCCCCGGCTCGGCGGCCCTCCTGCTCTCGCTCTCGCTCGTCGGCGTCCGCCGCAGCCCGCGACGCCCGCGCCTGAACTAATCCGTCAACGGCTCGAATCGAGGCCATCTTCCGCGCTCCAACGCGAAAGATGGCCTCGATTCAGTGTGAAGCAGGTCCCATCCGCGGGCGGATCACGTTAACATTCGTTCGTTCCGGGGGCGGCGCAACGTGCGCTGCGTGCCTCCGGCTCCATCTGCTTTCGCCTCTCGCGGAGATCATCTCATGGCAGCGTCCGCCAGGAACGGTTCGATCGCCGGCCTCTCCTCAGTCTCCTTCGGCATCCCCGTGAAGAGCCGCTACGGCAACTTCATCGACGGCAAGTTCGTGAACCCCGTCGACGAGAAGTTCTTCGAAAACCCCAGCCCCGTCACCGGCCAGACCATCTGCGAGATCCCCCGCTCCAACGCCAAGGACATCGAGAAAGCCCTCGACGCCGCCCATCGCGCGGCGGACAAGTGGGGCCGCACCTCGGTCACCGAGCGTTCGCTGATCCTGAACAAGATCGCCGATCGCATGGAGCAAAATCTGGAGAAGCTCGCCCAGCTCGAAACGCTCGACAACGGCAAGCCCCTCCGCGAGACCATGGCCGCCGACCTGCCGCTCGCGATCGATCACTTTCGCTACTTCGCCGCCTGCATCCGCGCTCAGGAGGGATCCATCGGCGAGCTCGACAACGACACCGTCTCCTATCAGTTCTATGAGCCGCTGGGCGTCGTCGGCCAGATCATCCCCTGGAATTTCCCCCTGCTGATGGCCGCCTGGAAGCTCGCCCCCGCGCTCGCCGCCGGCAACTGCGTCGTCCTCAAGCCCGCCGAGCAAACCCCGCTCGGCATCCTCGCCTTCGCCGAGCTCATCGCCGATCTGCTGCCGCCCGGCGTGCTAAACATCGTCAACGGCTTCGGCATCGAGGCCGGCAAGCCGCTGGCCCAGAGCGATCGCGTGGCCAAGGTCGCCTTCACCGGCGAAACGACCACCGGCCGACTCATCATGCAGTACGCCTCCGAAAACATCATCCCGGTCACGCTCGAGCTCGGCGGCAAATCGCCCAACGTCTTCTTCGAGGACATCCTCGACGCCGACGACGATTTCTTCGACAAGTCCCTCGAAGGCTTCACGATGTTCGCCCTCAATCAGGGCGAGGTCTGCACCTGTCCGTCGCGAGCCCTGATTCAGGAATCGATCTACGACAAATTCATCGAGCGCGCGGTCAAGCGCACCGCCGCCATCAAGCAGGGCAACCCCTTCGACAAGAGCACGATGATCGGCGCCCAGGCCTCAAACGATCAGCTCGAAAAGATCATGAGCTACATCGACATCGGGCGCAAGGAAGGCTGCGAAATCCTCACCGGCGGCAAGCGAAACATGCTCCCCGGCGAACTGGCGGGCGGCTATTACGTGCAGCCCACCATCGTCCGCGGCCACAACAAAATGCGCGTCTTCCAGGAAGAAATCTTCGGCCCCGTCGTCGCCGTCACGACCTTCAAGACCGAGGCCGAGGCGCTCGAGATTGCGAACGAGACAATGTACGGCCTCGGCGCCGGCGTTTGGAGCCGCGACGCCAATCGCTGCTATCGCATGGGCCGCGCAATCAAGGCCGGGCGCGTCTGGACCAACTGCTACCACCTCTACCCGGCCCATGCGGCCTTCGGCGGCTACAAGCGCTCCGGCATCGGCCGCGAAAATCACAAGATGATGCTCAGCCACTATCAGCAGACCAAAAATCTGCTGGTCTCCTACAACCCCAAGGCGATGGGCTTCTTCTAGGCCGACGTAGGGTCCGCTGTGCGGACGAACGCAGAGTCCGCTGGGCGGACCTCTTTCGCGCGAGCGTGAGTAAGAGGTCCGCAGAGCGGACCCTACCTGATTCGCCTGACGAACACGCAGGGTGCGCTGAATGTCCACTGACCAAATAGCCGCTCGCGTCGCCATCACCCCCGCCGCCGCCGAGATCGTCCGAAAGCTCGTCGCCGAACACGGCCCGCTGCTCTTCCACCAATCGGGCGGCTGCTGCGACGGCTCATCGCCGATGTGCTATCCGCGCGGCGAATTCCGCATCGGCTCACGCGATGTGCTCCTCGGCGAAATTGAGGGCACACCCTTCTACATGAGCGGCGAGCAGTTCGAATACTGGCGCCACACCCACCTGACGATCGACGTCGTCCCCGGCCGCGGCGGCAGCTTCTCCCTCGAAATCCCGCTCGGCCTGCGCTTCCTCACCCGCTCTCGCCTCTTCGAAGACTGGGAATCCCAGCAACTCGCCGGCGCGCCAATCAGCCCGAATCCGTAGCGCCCGTCCGGAAAAGCCCCCGCCCCGAACTTTCTCGCCGCGGGCTGGGGCCTTGCCCCTCTTCCACTCGACACTCTGCACTCGCAACTCGCCACCTGCCTCCGCCGCCCAGCCCCGGACACCGGCTAGAATCTCCCCCTATGGCTCAGCAAAAATCCCCCCGGCGGCCCGACACCGCCGGCGAAAAGTCGACCGCTAGCATCGGCCTGCCCGTGATGGGGCAGGGCTCCTCATCGCGCGGCGCGCCCAAGCCCGCCGCGCGCAAGAGCGCGAAGGCGCCCAAGCCGCCGGTCGTGTCCTTCGTCTCGCTGGGCTGTGCGAAAAACCTCGTCGACAGCGAAAAGATGCTCGGCCAACTGGCCGAGAGCGGCGCCATCATCAGCGGCGACGAGTCGCTCGCCGACACCGTCGTCGTCAACACCTGCGGCTTTCTCGAAAGCTCGCGCATCGAGGCGCTCGACATCATCCACGAACTCGGCGCCCGCAAAGCCGCCGGCAAGCTCAAGCGCATCGTCGTCGCCGGCTGCCTCGTGCAGCGCGACGGCGAAAAGCTCCGCGACGACGCCCCCGAAATCGACGCCCTCGTCGGCGTCAACAATCGCGACGACATCGTCCGCGCCGTCTGGCGCATGGACCGCGACGAAGCCATCAGCCTCTACATGGGCGAGTATCACGGCCAGCCCTGGCAGGATCGCGGCCGCCTGCGCCTCACCCCGCGCCACTACGCCTACCTCCGCATCAGCGAAGGCTGCAACCAAAAATGCACCTTCTGCACCATCCCCAGCATCCGCGGCCCCATGCACAGCAAAACCCCCGACGAACTCGTCGGCGAGGCCACCGAACTAACCGCCGACGGCGTGCGCGAAGTCATCCTCATCGGACAGGACACCACGAGCTACGGCCTCGATCTCGAAGCGACGAAGGAAGAAGTTTCGAGTGTCGAGGGAAGAGTGTCGAGTGAAGAAAAGACCGGAGGACGTCGCGGTGCCGAGTCCTCTTCAACTCGAAACTCTGCCCTCGAAACTCGCAACTTGCCCGTCGCTTACCTCAAGGGCGGCCTCATCCCCTCCTCCGGCGCCCTTTCGCTCAGCGGCCTGTTGCGCCGCCTCGATCGCGAGCTCGTCGACGCCCGCTGGATTCGGTTGATGTATGTCTATCCCTCGGTACTCACGGATGACATCATCGACGCCATCGCCGAGAGCAGCCGCGTGGCCAAGTACATCGACATCCCGTTGCAACACATCAACGACCGCATGCTCAAGCGCATGGCCCGCCGCGTCACCCGCCGCGAAACCGAAACGCTCCTCAACAAGCTGCGGCAGCGCATCCCCGGCGTCACGATCCGCACCACCTTCATCGTCGGCTTCCCCGGCGAGACCGAGGCCGAATTCAACGAGATTCTCGACTTCGTCCATGACTTCGGCTTCGAGGCCGCCGGCGCGTTTAAGTATTCGCTCGAGCCCGACACCCCGGCCGGCCGCTTGCCCGATCAGTTGGAAGACGCCGTGAAGCAGGAGCGCTACGAACGCTTCATGCTCGCCCAACAGGAAATCGCCCTCGCCGCGGCCAAGCGCCGCGTCGGCCAAACCTTCGACGTCCTGCTCGACCGCACCATCGCCCCGGCCGAGGCCGTGCAAATCCAAGATGTAATCGAGATCGACCCCGCAGCGTCCGACGGCTCGCGCGGGCAGGTAGTAGCGGCCGACGGCTCGTCCGCCGACGAAACGCACGGTTCGGCCCGCGATTCCTCGAGCAACAAATCCCGTAGATCGGGTCATCGATCCGACGCTCGCTCGCAAAATCGCCCCGCCGCCGTCCGCCGCGGCCGCGGCCCAACCACCGGCTGGGCCCTCGGCCGTCACGCCGGCCAAGCCCCCGACGTCGACAGCGTCTGCATCGTCCAACCCGCGATCAGCGATAGCAACTCGCGCGGCGGCAAACCCTCAAGCGCCGGCAAGCCCTCGGGCAGCGCGCCCGCCAAGCTGCTCTCAGGCGAATTCGTCCGCGTCCGCTGCATCGGCACCGCCGGCTACGACCTCGTCTGCCAACCGATGTGATCGTCGTGAATTGGGTAGGGCAGGCCGCGGTACTCCGCGCCCTGCCTCTTCGCCCCAAATCACCAAAGACCGCCCCGCGCGCCACGCGCCAAGCGCCACGCACTAGCCCCCGTTCCTTCTGGTCTTTGCCCGCACGATTTCTACCACCCGCCGCTTCCATCCCGCGCCAATATCCGCCAAACCCACTGAATTCTCATTGAAACCGTCGCCACGCGGGTGATAGGCTGAACGAGTTCACGTATGTGCGGCATCGGGCGGTCCGCCGCATGCGGGAGGTTTCCCATGCGGCAACGCCCCGCCAGCCGCCCGCTCCGCGCGGACCGGTTTCTGCAATCGAAAGGGGCAGCGCCATGTTTCGAAATCTTCGAACCTCAATCCGGACGAGTTCGTGGGGCCCATCAACAGCCGGGGTTTGCACCCTTCTAACCCTAGCGCTCGCCAGCACCGCGCCCGCGCGCGGAGAAGAGTGCGGCTACTGGACCGCTTCCGAGATGACCGGCCAGGCCGGCCACGCCATGGCGTTCGACAGCCATCGCGGCGTCATGGTCCTGCACGGCACGCTGAATGATCGAAACACGTGGGAATTGCACGGCGACCAGTGGCGCGTGGTGGGCGAAGGGCCGGTGAACACTGGTACCTCGACGGTGATGGCGTTCGATGCCCTGCGCGGCGTGACCGTCTTGGCGCTGTGGACCGGCGACATCTGGGAGTGGGATGGCCTCACTTGGACACTGCGCGACACGGAACTCTTCGGTGGACAGGCACCTACTGCCGCCGTCTTCGATCCGGGCGTGGGCGCGACGCGGATATTTACCAGCAGCGTTTCCGGCCCGCGCCGCGTTTTCCACTGGAACGGCGCGACGATCACCGAGGGAAGTCTCGCGGGGCTGCCGAATGTCGCCGTCCGATCGGCTTCCTATATCGCGTCGCGCGGCGTTGTTCAGGCGCTTGTGCAACCTTCCACTGTCGGTCAAATCTGGGAATCATCCGCGGGCGGCGGCTGGACGCTCATTGCCGACGGTGGCCCGAGTCTCGGGGCTCATTTGGTGTACGACCCCGTAGGGCAGAAGACGCTCGTGCTGGCGTCAGTCTTCAGCCAGACACAGCCTCGAACGGTGGTGTGGCGATGGGATGGATCTTCATGGTCGCGGGCCAGTTCAGTGAGCATGGCAATCGGGCAAGGTGCTGCCGCAGCATTTGATATGACAAGAAATAAGCTCATCGTTCAAGGGGGCGATACCGCAACCGATTCAAGAGATCCTCGAACGTTTGAATTGTCCGAGGGACGCTGGCGACGCAACGGTGCTGCGCGACCGTCAACCGGTACTCGCGGACTCATGGTGCACGATCCCGATCGCGGCGTCCATGTGTTGTTTACAGGGGCTACGGCGAGCAGTTCCTCGTCGACTCCGGTCGGATCGTCGACTGGCGAAGTATGGGAATGGAACGGCGCTCAATGGACGAACGTCGACTGCAACGGGCTATTCATTAACGCATCGAGCGCGCCCGCAGCAGCCTATGACGCAGCCCGCCGAAACATCGTCGTCATCGGAGCGTCGCCCGACAGTCCGAGCATCACAGACACTTGGACCTATGCCGACGGGACATGGACCAACGCCGCCCGAGGCGGCCCGCGCGGTGCATTCGTCGGCCCGATGGCGTTCGATCCGCTTCGCAATCTGGTAATCATGATCGCCTTTGACGGCATGGCCTGGGAATGGAACGGCTCGGCTTGGAACGTCGCCGACGTTTCACCGCGACCGCCTGCGACTTCGGACCGCGTCGCGGCGTTTGACGCCGCGCTCGGCATGACGGTCGTTCACCAAACGATCAACGGGGCAAGTCAGACTTGGGGCTGGAACGGATCAGCATGGCAGCAGCTCGGCACCGGCGGACCGGCAGTCACGGCCCGCATGCCGTTTGTCGCCGCGCCCGCCGACGCCGAGTTGCTGCTGCTCCGCAAGGCCGACGCCGCCAATCGCACAGAATTGTGGGCCTGGAGCGGCGGCGGCTGGAGCCTACGCTCGGCAGCCCTGCCCTTCGCGCGGACCGACTTCACGGCGGCGTACGACGTCGCGCGCCGAGAATTACTCACGGTTGGCAGCGGGCTGCAATGGATCGGCTCCACCGTCCAGCAATTTGCCGATCTCGGCGACTGGCGCTGGAAAAATGGCGCTTGGGAAGCGCTTCATGAAGGCTATCCCGCGGCGCGCGCCGCTCATGCAATGGCCTATGACCCGATCCGTGGCGAAACGGTCCTGTTCGGAGGCCGCGGTGAGCAGTTCGGCGGATCGATGGGCGACACCTGGACCTGGGATGGCGTTCGCTGGCGACTCAAGTCGGTGGACGGCCCGACCATTCGCAGCTCGCACGCCATGACTTTTGACGCGGCCCGCGGGCTGACGGTGCTCTTTGGCGGTCGTGCCTCAACCAGTAGCTCTGCAACGCATTATTCCGACACGTGGACATGGGACGGCGCGGCGTGGACACGCAGTTCGGCTGAAGGGCCGTCTCCGCGTTACGACCATGTGATGGCATACGATCCGCAGCAGCAGCGCGTCGTGCTCAATGGCGGTCGCTCGCGGTTCCAAGACGCGGAGGATTGGATCTATGATGGAGAATCTTGGTCCCCCATCGGCGGGATTCTAGATTTTGGCCAGGGGGGTATGTGCTTCGACGAGTTCTTGGGAGTATTGACCGCAACCGGGTGGCCAGTCACTGGCGTCTGGCGGCGACTCCCGAACGGCTGGGTGTCGTGGGGCGCGGCGCCCGGCGACGAGCGAAACGAGACTTACAGCACGCTCGTTTACGACCCGATCGCGCAGGTTCCGTTACGCTCCGGCGGAGTTGATTCGACCGCTGCCGCCGTTTCATCGGTCGGTGCATGGAGCCACAAACCCATCTCTCACGCCGGACCGGGCTCAAATGCCATTTTCCACGCCGCTGTATTTGACACCGCCCGAGGCCGAATGGTTCGGTTTGGCGGTGGGTCTTACGATCTGCCCATGAAGCCCGTCGTCTGGGAGTGGACCTCAACATTCTCGCGGCCGCAAATCTCCCTGCAGCCCGGTTGGCGATTCGCCCGAGACGGCCAGACGGTCGTGATCACAGGCGCTGTGGAGTACGCGGCAGGACAGACTACTCGCTGGTATCGCGGCACGCTCGCACAAGGGTTGCCGGTGCCGGTTCCTCCGAGCGGCGAGGTCCGTCTTGAGTTGCCCGCGGCTCAGTTTCTCCCGAACGAGCCATACTTTTTCCAGCTCTTCGGCACATGTTGCGACGCATACTCCGAGCGCGCGTCGGAGCGCACCGTCCTCTACGGCGACACCAACTGCGACGGCTTCGTCACCATCGCCGACATCGGCTCATTCGTAACTCTTCTAACCACCCAGCAACCCGCCCCCGGCTGCTTCCCCGACAACGGCGATTGCAACGACGACGGCTTCATCACCGTCGCCGATATCGGCCCATTCGTGTTGCTCCTGACGGGCGGTTAGACGACAATCTCTGTAATCACTCCCGATCCGGGCGAACGATCGATCTGCTCGCCCGTGATCGCTCGAATCAATGCAAAGGGGACTGTCATGCAGATGGCCAATGTCATTCGTAACGGAGTGAGCGCGGCGCTCGCGTTGGTATTCACCGCAAGCATCGCCAAAGCCAACGAGTGCGGCTACTGGACCGCTTCCGAAATGGCCGGCCAGGCCGGCCACGCCATGGCGTTCGACAGCCATCGTGGCGTGGTGGTGTTGCACGGGACGCGCGACAGCGGCAATACATGGGAACTGCACGGCGATCAGTGGCGTGTGGCCGGCGAGGGGCCGGCATTTTCCTCGATGTCGCTCGGCCCGGCGGCGATGGCCTTCGATATCGCTCGTGGCGTCACCGTCGCCGTCTGGCCCGACGGGCAGACCTGGGAGTGGGATGGATCCGACTGGACGCGCCGCGCCGACGTGCCCGGCGTCGCCGGCGCGGTCATCTCGCGAGCGCTCGTTTACGACCGCGCCACGGGCGTTACACGCGCATTCGCGTACCCATCAGCGTCGGGCACCATTGTCGGACATTCCTGGGACGGATCGACGTGGACGGCTTCAGATACCAGCGGCTTGTCGGGTCTCGGTCAGCTGATGGCCGCCTGCTACGACACAAACCGTGGGGTGATGCAACTCTTGACTTTCAGCCGGCAGCTCTGGGAGTCGTCGGGCGGCGGATGGACGCTTGTGTCGAGCGACGCTCCGTTCTTCAACTCGCCCTTCAGTTTGGTCTATGACACGGCGAACGCGCGAACGCTGGTGATCGGCTTTTCCTCGCGCACGCGCACCTGGCGCGACGCGGTCTGGGCGTGGGAAGGCTCGTCATGGAGCGTCGTGGAACCGGCGCAGCCCTTCATTCCCGCAAACGCCGCCGCGGCCTTCGACGAGACGCGCGGACGTCTTGTGATTCAGGGCGGCGGCGCTCCCGGCAGCCAACACGATCGCCGAACATGGGCGCTCGATGCATCCGGCTGGTCAAGATTGGGCGCGACGCGGCCCGACGGCATGAGCAACAGCCTCATCGTCTACGACTCCGATCGAAAGGTGCATGTCTGCTTCGCCGGAATGCCGAGCCTCACCTACCAAGCAGTGGCGACAATCCCCAGTCGCGAGGTCTGGGAATGGGACGGCGATCGCTGGACGCAACGCGGCTTCGGCGGCCTGCTGAACGCCAATTCGACCCTCAACTACGGTGCCTACGACGCGGCTCGACGCAACATCGTTGTGTTCGGCTGGACGCCCGACATCAACGAATCGACGTCTGCTCCGCCGAAGACCTGGACCTGGGCCGACGGCGTGTGGACCCAGGCCGCGTCGAACGGCCCGCCACAGGTCGCCGCGCTCGCGTTCGACGAGCTGCGCGGCGTCGTGGTGAGCGTCGCAACCTCGACCAGCAGCGTCTGGGAGTGGAACGGCAGCGCCTGGACATCGATCCCCTATGCGAATGGGCCGACGACCGACGGATCGCTCGCGTTCGATTCCGGTTTGGGCGCCTGCCTCTATCACACGAACACCAGCTCATCGGCGGCGCAGACTTGGTCATGGGACGGCGCTGCTTGGACGATGCGCTCCGGCAGCGGGCCGGTGTTTCAAGGCGACAAGCGCGTACTGGTCAGCGACACCGCCGGCGGCCGCGTATTGCTGATGAGGCCCCATGCCGCGCTCCCGCGCACCGAGCTGTGGCAATGGGGCGGCGGGACGTGGTTGATGCTCTCCGATGCGCTGCCGCTGGCGCGGACGAACCTGGCCGCGACCTATGACCCGACTCGCGGAAAGCTACTGACGATCGGCGGATACTACAGAAGCGGCTCGGGGTCTCTGGCGGCGGACCTGGGTGACTGGGTCTACCAAAGCGGCGGCTGGAGCGCCGCGCACTCCGGCGCGCCCACCGTGCGCTGGGGACACGGCATGGCCTATGACAAGAACCGCAACGTCGTGGTGATGTTCGGCATCACCGGCGATTCCAGCGCACTATATGGCGAGACTTGGGAGTGGAACGGCACGGCTTGGCGTCTCGCCGCCGTCGATGGACCCCCGCGGCGCATTCAGCCCGCGATGGCGTTTGATGAGGCGCGCGGTGAGACGCTGCTATTCGGCGGCCTCGACGCCCCCTTCGGAAACAAGCTCGACGACGCCTGGGTGTGGAATGGAACAACGTGGCGCCGCGTCGCCGGCGGCCCGCCGGGGCGCGTCATCGCGCTCGCGACCTATCACCCAGTCGATGAGGCTGTGTTCCTACACAGTTCGGAGATCGGTTCAGGCAACGATCGTAACTGGGAATGGGATGGGGCTGCATGGACGATGCATTCCACCGCGCCCTACGCGGGCCTCGAGCGTGGCGGCCTGACCTATGACGCAGCGATCGGACGGCTGGTCGCGATCGGCGGCGATTCGCGATCCGTTTTCGAATGGACGGGTACGCGATGGAACACCTCTTACCCGCGCGAATCCGGCGAGCGCACTGAGCAGAACGCGGGTCTCGCCTATGACCCCACGGCGCTCGTTCCGCTCGCCTACGGCGCTTCCACCGGCCCGCGCTTCACCCTCGCAAGCGCGGGCGGCTGGTCGCTGAAAACGATTTCTACCGCAGGTACTGCGCTGCGATGGACGAGATCGGCCGGCACGTTCAACACCGCGTCGGGCGCCCTGGTCCGCTGGGGCGGCACCAGCCCCGGTCTGGTCGATGTGCCCGCCGGCGACGTCGTATGGGAATGGCGATCCGCCTTTCGACGACCGACGATCCTCCGTCAGCCCAGCTGGCGTTTTGCCGACGGCGGTGCGACCGTCGTGCTGAGCGGCGCCGCGTCCGCCGATCGTGCGGCCACTTCGAACTGGTATCGGGGAGTGTTCTGGATCAGCGGTTCGACCGCAGCGCTTCCCTCCACCGGCGAAGTTCGGCTGCTCATCCCTGCGGCACAGTTCGACGCAACGCAAAGCTACCACTTCGTCGTTGGAACGGCCTGTTGCGATAGCCGTACCCAACGCGCAGTCGAGCAACAGCCGACATACGGCGACACCAACTGCGACGGCTTCGTCACCATCGCCGACATCGGCTCATTCGTCACACTACTCACCACCCAGCAACCCGCCCCCGGCTGCTTCCCCGACAACGGCGATTGCAACGACGACGGCTTCGTCACCGTCGCCGATATCGGCCCGTTTGTTTTGCTCCTAACAGGCGGCTGACCGATGCCAGCCAGCCCCAACATCACCCGGCGCACAATCCGCGACCCGCGCTCATGATCGCCGGCGCCCGCACACTCTTCGAATTCCTCCTCGGCCGCCGCGAGGCCATCGAGCGCTGCGCCGCAACGCCCGGCCTCTGGCGGATCGGCTTTCTCCTCACCATCACCGCCGCCATCGCACGCTCCTACGACGGCGCCTACTTCCCCGCCCAGCCATGGCGCCTCCTCATCCCGGCGGCCGCATCGCTGATCACGGCGGGCCTGCTCTACGCCGCGCTAAAACTCGCGAGCCGGGGCAACGGGCTCGCATCGAGGCGCGATTTAATTCCATTCCCCCGCTGGCTCGGCCTCGTCTGGCTCACCGCGCCGCTGGCATGGCTCTACGCCGTGCCCTACGAGCGCTGGCTCGACATCTACGACGCCGCCCTGGCCAACATCATCACACTGCTCATCGTCAGCATCTGGCGCGTCTGGCTCATGATCCGCTGCCTTTCCGTCGTGCACGGCTGCAGCACCGCGGCGGCCGGCGGAATTGTGTTGCCCGTTGCCAGCGCGGTGGCGTGCGCCGCGCTGCTGGTCAGCGCATCCGCCGGCTGGCCCTCACCGATCGTGATCATGGGCGGGCTACGTCTCGAGCCCGGCTACGCGCGAAATCAGCAAATCTCCTCCTACAGCTGCGCAATCTCCGGGATCGCACTACTGGCGTTTTTGATCTATTTCGCCCTCGTCAACCTCCGCCGCGGTCAGTGGCGATCGTTCAACAGCCTCGCGTCCGCCGCGCCGCCCGTCCGCTTGCTGCCGCCGACCGTCGCAGCCCTGATCATCGGCCTCGCCGCCTGCGCCCTCTTTCAGCCGGAGCAAGCGGTGCGACATCGAGTCGATGCGCTGCTCTGGCAAGGCTATCGCAACGCCGTCCATCATCCGTTCGAGGTGTTGCACAATGCGGACTATCGAGCCGACGCCTTCGAGCCTTACATGCGTGCATTGGCAGAGGCGTACCCGAATTCACCGCCGCGCGGTTGGGCGCCGCCGGTCCCCACCCTCACGCTCTCGGATCCGCCGATCGATTTGGTCGCATCAATGTCGCGCTGGGCGTCAATCCCCGAGTCTCCGCGATGGCTGCGCGAAAAGCTGCAAGCAAAATTGCTCGCCATGTGGCGCGAAGAGAGCGGGCTGGACCTCTATCTGGTCGCCTATCTCGTCGCGGCGATCGACGCCATCCCGCCCGACGCCCCGCTGCCCGAAGAGAGCCTGCGCCGCGAACTCTGCGAGTCGCTTTCGAACTTGGCGGCGCGAAGCTACGAGCGGGATAAAGCCGCGATCGCGCGGCTTCGAGCGCGGCTCTGCGAGGGCTTCGCGAAGTAATAGGGTGGGGAATCCGCGCCGAGAATCGCTCGCTCTTTTTACCGCCCGCCTGACGCTTAACCCATTGCTCCAATCCGCGCGCTGCGCCCGCCGCAATCCAGCAGAATCCCCCACCCACCCCGCCCATGGCACCGCCCTTGCGTCGCACAAAACTGTTTCACGTGAAACAGCCCTGCGCACATGCAGCAAAAACCGGTATGCCGCGGCGTACCGCAGCCTGCCCTACGTGCTAAAGCGCACCCGATTCCCCCGTTCCCTTCGCCCTTCGAAATTCGCTATTCGCTATTTCCCAACCAGCACCACCCCCGACAGCGGCGCCACGCGAATCGCCAATTGCTCCGGCCGCACGGTCAGGCAATCCGCCGGCCCAAACGCCACCTTCCAATCGCTCTTCAGGTGCCCCTGGCGCGGAATGGTGATGTCGCGCGAATACTCCGACGCGTTCAGCACCACCAGCAACTGCTCGCGCTCGTCCCACCGCCGAAACGCCCACACATCCGCCGGATCGTGCGTCAGCACGGTTTCGATGTTGTTTGTCCGCAGCGCCGCGTGGCCCTTGCGGAGCGCGATGATCTGCTTGTAGTACGCGTGCAGATCGTTCATCACAAAGTTTTCGCGCGGGTTTTCGTAGGGCTCCATCTCGGGCCAGAGCATCGGCTTGCGGTTGCTCGGGTCGTCCGCTCCCCACATGCCTACTTCGTCGCCGTAGTAGACCATCGGCGCGCCGACATAGGTCATCTGCAGCAACGCGCACAGCCGAACTCTCGCGTATTCGAGCGACCCCGGCTTGCCGTGGTCATAGCCCGGATGATCCTGCGCCCGATGACCGCGCTCGTAGTCGCGGTCCGGGTTCTTCGCGATCGAGGCGATCCGCGCCGTGTCGTGGCTGTCGAGCAGATTCTGCAAAACCGCCGTCACCTCCGGCGCATAGGCGTTTCGCAGCTCGCGCAGCCGCGCGTCGGCGGCGCTCGCCGAGATTTTTCGCGCCCGATTGCAAACCCAGTCAACCGCCACGTGAGCAAACGGATAGTTCATGACCGCGTCGAAATGCTGCCCGCGCAGCCAATCGTCGGCCCGGTGCCAGATCTCCCCCACGATGTACGCCTGCGGATTGATGCTGCGAACATGCCGTCGCCAGTCGACCCAGAAGGGCGGCGCGATCTCGTTGGGCACGTCGAGTCGCCAGCCGTC
>JALHOX010000007.1 GCA_022842805.1 Phycisphaerae bacterium
TCAGCAGCCCCACCAGCGCCCGCGAGCCGTTCGCCGCCGCCAAGTCGCGCTCGCTCACTCCATCGCGCAGCCCGGCATAAATCTGCGCACCCGCGTCGGCGTGCAGGACATACCAAGCCTCGTGCTTAAGGTCCGCCGGCTGCGGCTGGCCCGGCGGGCGCGGCTTGGGGTGAACCTGAATGCTGAGATTCTCACGCGCGTCCAAAAATTTGATCAGCCACGGAAACGCCCACTCGCCATCGCGCCCCGGCGCAGGGGATTGCAAGCGGCCTAGCGCATCGGCCAGCGGCAACCCCGCCAGCGGTCCGTTCTCAACGATCGACATCGCCTGCGACAGCGGCGACACCTCCCACGTCTCACCGATCGCTTGCCCAGCCGGCAGCACCCGCCCGAAAACCCGCTCAAGCGTCCGCCCGCCCCACGGCTTTGGCACAAGGATTGGCCGGCAAAGCAGCGGATAGGCAGCGATTTCGGAGCGAGCGCTCACGGCCCGACCTCAGCAGCGCCGAAGACCACATGCTCCCCGATCGTGCGCAACGCGACCGGCCCGATCCCGCGAATCGCCCCCAAATCTTCGAGCGATCGAAACGCGCCGCCATGAGCCGCGCGCTCGGCAACGATCGCCTCCGCGCGCGTCGGGCCGATCTGCGGCAACAGTGCGAGTTCCGCTACCCCAGCGCGGTTGACGTCGATCCGTAACCGGCAATCAGCCGGCTCGGCCATGCGGGGCGAAGTTCGAATGAGATGCGACCCCCCACACGCGATCGCCAGCACGCCGGCGACCGCTGCGGCCGTCGTTTGCGGCGCGACCCGTCTCATTTCTCCGGCGGCGCCTGCAAGCGAGCACGAAGCTGGCTGAGCCGCTCGATAATCGGCTTGGCGTGATTCGCGGAATCGAACAGGCCCGACCCCGGTACCGCGATTTCCGGCGTATCCGACCATTCGCGGAAGACGACGCAATCGACATAGGGCTTCGAAAGAGCCACCTCGCACACCTGACCGAGCCAATCGGCCTGCCCCGCCGGCGTCCAGGGCTGCCGCCACATCCCACCCGTCGCATGCGTATGTTCCGACGGCGCGGCGACCGCGGTGACGTGAATCTGCTTGCCGAGGTTCGCCAGCCGGTCGATCAGCGAGCTGATTTGCAGCGGATCGCGCAGGTGATAGCCGTCGCTGTCGAGGCCGAAAACAAGCTGCACGCCGAAGCCGTCAAAATTGATCCCGCCCTGCACGGCCATGTCGGCGTACAGCAGTGGCGGAATGGTCTGCTGATTGCGGGCGTAATACTCGCCCCAGGGCTGCGCCAGATCGAGCAGAATCTTTGCGCGCGGCGCTGCGGCACGCGTCACCGACGCCGCCATCCGCGTCAGCTCCATGATCTGCTCAAAGCTGAACGCCAGCGCGTTGTCGGCGTGCAGCCCGCTCGCGACGATCCACGTATGCACGCGGTCGGCGTAGCGCTTCACCGTTCGCCGCAGATGCTCCTGCGTGTATTCAAAAATCGTCTCAAAGTCGTTTTCCCAGATGTACATCCAATCCGGCACGAAGCGCACGCCGAAGTTCAGCAGCGGCCCGCCGATGACCTGCATGTCCGCCTTGCGCGCGGCGCCGATCCAGGCGTCGACGTGCTCAAAGTTCGAGACGTTTTCCTTCGGCTGCAAATCGCGCCAGACGAACGGAATCCGCAGCACGTCGAAGGTGTTCTTCACCTGCTGCGTCAGTTCCGGCGTCGGCAGGGCCTGGGGCGCACTGACCCCCAGAAACGGCCGCGAGAGCCCAGCCGCCTGATGCCGGCGATTCAGGAACACCCCCGCATGGAACATCGTCATCTGGTCCGAGGCGACCATCGCCGCCCGCAGAGCCTTCTCGGCGATCGGCCCGGCGGCGGCCGGGTCGTTGCCCGCCTGCAATGCCTGCACGAAGAGCTTTCGCGCCGCATCGACCCCGCTCGCAAAGGCGTCCATGCCCGGATAGTCAAACAGCCCCCACTCCTCCCGCTTCATGTTGATCCGCATCAGGCGATGACGCGCCAACTCCAGCGGCAGCAGGTAAGGCTCGGGGCGCGCCGGCAGGCGCGTCGTCTCGAGTTGCACCTGACCATATTCGGGAACATCCCAAAGCAGCGACAGCGCCGTCGGCTCGCCGTTGCGGGCGGTGCAGACGACTTCATTGTTCTGGATGTGCAGGTCGCCACGTGTCGGCACGCCGTCGGTGCCGAGCAGGTGAGCCCCCTGCAAATCGAGATTTGGGCGGGCGCTGGCGGTGGGGCCGAGCAGAAACCGAAACACGCCGGGGGCCTTTCGGACCCGCGCCGGGGTGCGATTCGGGAGGACGGCGCGTGTCGCAGCGGACGAGTGTAATCGCATCAGTTGCTCGTGGTAAACGTACGGGCCGCACTTCGAGTGCGACAACCGCGATAATCAGTCAAACGTCCAGTCACTCCGAATCTTGCCGGCGTTATCCGCCGACCGAGCGCGGCCGCCGTCTTATTCCGCGGGGTTCACGGTCACCTGGACCTCGTCAAACGCGGCCGAAAAGCCATCCAGCACGGCGACAGTGAAGGTGAAGGTGGTGGGTGAGGTGATATCGGTGGGCGCGGTGAAAGAAACCACCGCCGCGAAGGGCGAACTTTCGAATTCGATCGTCCGGTCGCCGTCGACTTGGGACCACACGAACAGCAGCCGGTCTTTGTCCGGATCGGTCGAGCCGGTCGCATCCAGGCGAACAACCTGCCCGGCGCTCGCGGAGATGTCGTCGCCGGCCCGCGCCGTCGGCGGGCGGTTGGTCAGCGAGTTATCGACATCGTCCCCGCCGCCGCTGGGCGAATTGCTGTTGCCGTTGTCGGCAGGAGTGTCCGTCACCGGTACGCAGGCGGGAAACGCCAGCCCCAGCGTGAGCATCGCTCCGAAAAGCCCCAGCCGGGCCATTCGCCGCGACGGGCGAGCTTCGGAAAAGACGAAGGGAATCTCGATCGGCCGAACGAATGAACCGTGCTTCATCGATCCCTCGATACTTGGAGCAGCAGCAAAAAGGGCGTCGGCGCGTCTGATATCGACGGACCGACGGGCCGGCGGTTCCCACCGCCGCGCGAACAACCTTTCATTCGTGCGTCGGATGGCCCAATCGCACAACGTCGCGACAGTTTTCGACGCAACTCGCGCCGCGAATCCTGACGACTCGCTTGGCAAACCGCCATCGATATCGTTAGCATTTCTGCTGAGAAACGTACGCAACTCTTGCTTTTATCGGCCAGTTCGCCCCGCGAGTTGACCGATCTTAGATATCGGAAACTGTGTTCGTCATCGGCGGCTCGCAGCCCCGCCCCGAAGCACTTCGCGGGTTGGCGCGCCGCGCGGAGTTGCACCATGTCCGACGATCAGACTCTCGAAATTTGTGGCGCGTGCGGCGCCACCATCTACCCCGAACACATCACCAGCCGAAAAGCCGAGCGCATTTCCGGCACGCTGCTCTGTGTGCATTGCGTGCGCGAAAAGCGCGGCGAAGCCGACGCTGCGGCGGAGCAACACGAAGCCGAGTTCGCCGCCGCAAATGGCACGCACGCCGCCGCGAGCGCCAACGGCGTCACGGCCGTCGCATCGCCACCCAGACCCCGCGCCGCGATCCAGTTCGAACGCACCGCGCCGGAGCGCAAGGCCGAGTATCGCCGCCCCACGCTCACCGACCCCGCTGTCGCCACGCGCTGTCGCGTCTTCCACTGTCGCTTGAACGACGCCTCGATCCGCAACATGGAGGATCAGGTGAACGCCTGGGTCGATGCCCAGGAAGAAATCCGCATCAAGTTCAGCACCACAACCGTCGGCACCTTCGAAGGCAAGGCCGCCGATCCGCACCTGATTCTGACAGTCTTTTACTAACCGCGTGATTTTTGCCGCGTCGGCGCAAAGGCGCCGGCGGGCGCTCAGGTGACACTGCCTGAGCTAATGCGCCGCCCCGCGGTACAGCCCGACAAACAGCGGGCAGCGCTCCAGCAACTCAGCCCGCGTGCCGACGTCGACAATCCGCCCCGCATCCATCACCACGATCCGGTCCGCCATGTCCATCACCGTGTGCCGATGGGCGATCAAAAACGTCGTCTTGCCGACCCGCAGCTCGTCAAGCGCATCGTGAATCTTGGCCTCGCTCTCGGCGTCAATCTCGCTCGTCGCTTCGTCAAAGATCAACACCCGCGCCGGCTTCAGGAATGCGCGTGCGATCGACAGCCGCTGCCGCTGGCCGCCCGAAAGCGTCGCCCCGAATTCTCCCACCCGCGTCTCATACTTATCGTTCAAGCGATCGATGAAATCGGCGGCGTGGGCGTGGGCCACGGCGTGTTGAACATCGACAGGCTGAGCGTTTTCTCGTCCATACCCGACATTCTCCGCCACGCTGCGGGCAAAGATCACCGCCCGCTGATCGACAATCGCAATCGCCTGCCGCAAATCGCGCAGCGACAGCTCGCGCGTATCGCGCCCATCCAGCCGAATCGCGCCCCCCTGCTGCTCGAGCAAGCGCGGCAACAGCCGCAGCAGCGTCGATTTGCCGCTGCCGTTGGGCCCCACCACCGCCACGCATTCGCCCGCATTCACCCGCAGACTCACGCGATCTAGCGCGAGCGGCGTATCGGCGGCATAGCGAAACACGATCTCGGAAAACTCAACCACCGGCGGACCGCTCAGCGCCAGCCGCTTGCCGCCGCGCTTTTCCTCGGGCTGATCGAGAAAGCCGAAGATGCGATGGGCCGCGGAGCTGGAGCGCTGCACCATGTTGTAGACGTTGGCGATCTTGCGGATCGGGTCGAGCATGGCCGCGAGCAGGCCGACCATCAGCAGAAAGCGCGACGGCTCGATCTCGCCGGAAAAGACGCGCGAGGCGAGCCAGACGATGCCGGCCGACGCCGCCAGAATCCCCGCGACCTCGATCAGGGGCGACGAAATCGCCTCGACCCAGGCCAGCTTGAGCTGTTGTTTCAGCATCTGGCGCTCCAGCCGCCACATCCGCTTGCGCTCGTAATTCTCGCGCGTGTAGCTCTTCACCACGGCGACGCCCTGCAGCGTTTCCTCGAGCCCCGCCAGCAGAAAGCCGTAGCCCTCCAGCAGCTTGACGGTTGCCTTGCGAATCTGGCGGCCGAAATACCAAAGCAGCCCGATGGCGGGCGGCGCGATGGCTAGCGCGGTGAGCGTCAGGCGCGCATCAATCATGATTGCGACGATCAGAACGCAGATCGCCTTGAGCGGCTCGCGGGCCACCTTGCCAAAGAGCGTCGTCAGGCCGAGGAAGACCTCGCGCACGTCAGAAAGAAACTGGCTGACGACGTTGGAGAGCTCCCCCGAAAGCGCGGTCATGGGGATATAGAGCGCCTTGCGATACATCTTGCGGCGAAGGTCCATCACCGCGCGATTGCAGGCGTGCAGCACGAGGTATTGCGAGAGCACGCGGAAGACATTTCCGACGACATTGAGCGCAAATAGAACGCCGAGCAGGATCAGGAGTGTTCGCATCGGGCTATCGGCGGAAGCAGCGCCTTCGACGGGCGCGGGAAACCAGCGGGCGGCGCTCGCGACCCAGTCGGCGTAAAAGGCGCCCTTGGCTTGGGCCTTCGCCGCCCACTCCGCCAAATAGACACCGAGACTCTTTTTCTCGACCACCACGTTCAGGACGGGCAGCATGCCGGCCAGGCTGGTGGCGTACGTGAGTGCGACGCCAAAGCCCAGCACCAGGCCGCAAATCAACCGTCGGCGATGGGGCCACACCAGCGCGAGCATGCGCCAATAAGCGGAACTGAGTTCCTTGCGCGAGGGCGGGGTGAAACGCTTGCGGTCGAGCAGCGTGGGAGCGCGCGGCTCCAGCAGGTCTTCGGGCGAATCGCTCATGAGTGGCGGAAGATTAGGGCAGATCGCGCCGCGCGAACACCCTCCTCGGGCAGCCCACTAGAAGTGCAGGCCCAGCTCAAGACGGAAGACCGGGCCGTCGTCGAAGTCGATGCGGCTCTGTCCGCGATCGTCGAAGTTGCGACCCTCGAAAACGAAACGATCAAACGCGTATCCGCCGAAGAGGTTCACGGCGGCGTTCTCATTCACCGTCCAGCGCATGCCCGCGCCGGCGCGCTGCTCGAAGAGGAACAGCCGATCGCCTGAATCCTCGCGATCGGCCCGCGCGAAACGGCGATTTTCGAACACATACTCGGTGAAGAGCACGATGCTGTCGGTGAGGTCGAACTTAATCTCCGCCCCGCCGGTGCGCGGCAAAAAATAGCGAGCGCTCGCCGTCCAACGCGGCGCGAACCGCCAGCGGATCGCACTGAGCGGCGCCCCCGCGAGCAATTGCACTTCCTCGCTCGGCCGCCAGAACCACGCGGCCCCCGGCAACGGCAGGAACTGAGCAAAGTCGCGGTTGTTGGAATAGTTCACCAGGAAAAGCCAGCCGGCCTTTGGGCTGCTGGGCAAAAGGTAGAACAGGTTGCCCTGCACCAGCAGCTCGGCGAGGCTCGCAAAGGGGCGGTCGCTGGCCGAGCCGAGTTCGAGGTTGCCGCCGATCCGCCGGCCCTGCTCCAGTTGCTTCCGATAGGCGAACCCCAGCCGGATGTCCCACAGATGGTCGGGGAAAGCGTCGAACGATTCGCTCAAGATCGCCTCGCCGGCGGTGTCGAGCGCGCCGAAGACTCCGTACGCCGTCAACTCTTCGGTTTCGCTCTGCTCGATGGGGATGGTCAGGCGCATCCGCTGATCGAACAGCTCCAGCTCGCCGCCGCGGGTCACATCGGTTGAGGGGTAAAAGCGTGTTTCGTAGTCGATGTTGAGTTTGGCCGAGCCGATCGGCGACGCCAGGAGTCGCTCCAGGTCGGCGCCGGGCGGGGCGGCGAGGGCGATGGAACCGGCGCTGAATCCACACCATTGAAGCATGATGCGAACTGCGGCAACGGAACGCGAACGGCGCGCCGAGACGATAGTTGAGATCAAGTGAGAGTCCGAGTGGTGCGAATCAGGGCGGAAATCATAGCGACAATGATAGGCAGTACGGGTGTCCGGCGACGTGGAAAGCCCCTCGCTCGTGCCGGCAAGCTGGCCGCAGCCAGACGGGCCGAGATTCATACCGACTGAACTCTGCCGGCGATCACGACAGACGGTGGTGTCGTCGGCCGGCGAAGTCGCCGGCCGCTACTTCTCACGAGCCAGATCAGCGAGGACGCCGACCGTTACTTCGCGGGCTTGGCCGGCACGTTCAGCCGCAGATATAGCTCGTCGAGCTGCGCCTGCGCGACAGGGCTGGGGGCCTGCGTCATGGGGCAATAGGCCCGGGCCGTCTTCGGGAAGCTGAACACGTCGCGGATGCTCGCGGCGCCGGTGAAGAGCATCACCATGCGATCCAGACCGAGCGCGATGCCGCCGTGCGGCGGCGGGCCGTAGCGCAGCGCCTCGAGCAGGAAGCCGAACTTGGCGGTCTGCTCCTCGGGCGTCAGATGCAGAATCTTGAAGACCTGCTGCTGCACCTCGGTTCGGTGAATGCGGATGCTGCCGCCGCCCAGCTCGATGCCGTTGAGCACGATGTCGTAGGCCTTGGCTTTGGCCTTGGCGGGCGTCGTGTCGAGCAGGTGCAAATCCTCGTCGCGCGGCGCGGTGAAGGGGTGATGCACCGCGTAGTGACGACCGTCTTCCTCGTTGTACTCGAACATCGGGAAATCCTGCACCCACAGGAAATTCCACTGATTCGCCGGGATCAGGTTGCGGCGCTTGGCGACCGTCTCGCGCAGCCACGATAGATACTTGCAGACGTTCGCCACGCGGTCGGCCGCGAAGAGCAGCAGATCGCCCGGCTGCGCGCCGCTGGCGGCGCACATTTCGGCCGTGGTCTGCGGATTGAAGAACTTGGCGATGCCGGTCTGGAAGACGACCGCACCGTTCTCCTGCGCCACCTTCACCAGCGGCAGCCCGCCGGCGCCGATGCCCTTCATGTCTTCGGTCAGCGTGTCGATTTCCTTGCGGGTCATCTCCGCGCCGCCGGGCACACGAATGCAACGCACGCACCCATCGGGCTTGGCGAGTGCGTCGAGGAAGACATTGAACTCGCATCTCTTTGCGACAGCGCTGACGTCGCGAATGCGCAGGTCATAGCGCGTGTCGGGCCGGTCGATGCCGTACTCGGCCATGGCCTGGTCGTAGGACATGCGCGGAAATGGCGGCTTCACCTCAACGCCGAGAATCTTCTTCATCAGCCTCGCGATGAGCCCCTCGATGATGTTCTGCACGTCGATCGCCTGCACGAACGACATCTCGAGATCGAGCTGAGTGAATTCGGGCTGGCGGTCGGCCCGCAGATCTTCATCGCGGAAGCAGCGGACGATCTGAATGTAGCGGTCGAAGCCGCTCATCATCAGCAGCTGTTTGAATAGCTGCGGCGATTGCGGCAGCGCGAAGAAAGTTCCCGGGATCACGCGCGACGGAACGAGAAAGTCGCGAGCGCCCTCGGGAGTGCTCTTGGTCAAAAACGGCGTCTCGATCTCGTAGAAGCCGTGGTCGTCGAAATAGTCGCGAATCTCTTTGGCGATGCGATGGCGCGTGATCAACGCCTTCTGCATCGGCGTGCGGCGCAGGTCGAGATAGCGATACTCGAGCCGCAGCTCCTCGTTCGCGTCGATGTTTTCCTCGATCGGGAACCGCGGCGTGGGCGATTCGCTCAGGATGTCGATCTCGTGGACATTTACCTCGATCATGCCCGACTTCAGATTCGGGTTCGCCAGTCCCTCCGGGCGGGCCGCCACGTGCCCGCGCACGCAAATGCAGAACTCGCTCCGAAGCCGTCCGGCGATCGTGTGCGCCCCCGGATCGGTCTCGGGGTTGAACTTCAATTGCACCAGGCCGGTCCGGTCGCGCAGGTCGATGAACACCATCCCGCCATGGTCGCGCCGATTGTGGACCCAGCCGCAAAGCAGAACGGATTTTCCGACGTAGTCGGCGCCGACCTCGGCGCAGTAGGTGGTCCTTTGGTTGTACGGCAGCGGCACGGGGAAATTCTCCGGGGTTCGGGACTGCACTTCGGCAGGCAAACGAGTCGGAAAGTATAGCGGAGGCACAGGCTTAGGCGGGCGTGGCGGCTTATCGCCACTGGCGCAGCAGCTCAAACACGATTTGCGCCAGCAGCAATTTGGAGATCAGTGCGATGGGGTAGACCGTCGCAAAGGCCAATGGGGCCGCCTCGGAGCGGGTCAATTGGGCGGCGGCGGCGAGCGCCGCGGGCTGCGTCTGAACCGCGGAGATTGCTCCGCCCTGCGACAGCATGTTCCAGCGCAAAACCAGCGTCATCAGCAATGTCGCGCTGTATAGCGCACTCAGCGTGATCGCGGCCCCGATCAGCGCCAGCGGCAAGCCGGCCTCGCGTAACACCGGCCAAAGCCCGCGCCCCGCCCCGGCGCCGGCCGCAACCAGGAAGATCGTCAGACCGAGGTCGCGCAATACCAGCCGCGCGGCGCTGGGCACATAGAGGCTGAGCGGCCCGATGCGACCGAGATAGCCGAACAAGATGGCCGCCAAAAATGTGCCGCCCGCCGCCCCGAGGCGCGTCTGCACACCCTTGCCGAGATGGATTGGAATCTGCCCGATCGCCAGGCCGACCGCGACGCCGACCGCGAATGTGAGGATGGTCGTCTGGTCGAGCTGTCCTTCGTCTCCGCCGATGCGCTCACGCACGCCGGCGATCCCGCTCACCGGCCCAACCACCCGCACCAGGTCGCCCAGCTCCAGCGTCGTCTCGCCGGTCGGCGTCAGCTCGATATCCCCTCGGCGGACGCGCGTGATGGTGACGCCGAAGCGCGGCCCCAGCCCGAGGTCGCGCAGGGGCTTGCCGGCTGCGTCGAATCGGGCGACGCGAAGCTGCTCGGCGCCGATCGTGCCGGTCGGGTCGTCCATCCGCTCCAGCGACATCTCGCCGATCAGCGCTTCCATGCGGGCCAGCTCATCGGGCGGGCCGACGACCAGCAACGCATCTCCCAGCGCGAGCTGCACATCGGGCGTGGCGGGCAAGATGCGGCCGTCGCGCTTGATGCGCGAAACGACAGCTTTCGAGATTTGCAAGCTGCCGAGCTCGTGCAGTGTGCGACCGGCGCAGCTGGGGTTCGTCAGCAGCAACACCACCGCCTCGGGTCGCGGACGCCGCCGCGACTGCTCATCAGCGAAACGACGCGCCGCTTCTTCCGGCGAAGTGCGCAGCAGCCTTGGCAGCGATTGCACAAAAAGCACGCTGGCGGCGACGCTGAACGGATAGGCGATCGCATAGCCGATGCCGGCCAAACGCGTCGCGCCGCTGCCGCCGCGCTCGATCATGTCGACCAGACCCGCCAGAGCGGGAGTGCAGGTGGTGGCTCCCGTGAAGAGACCGGCTGCGAGCGCCGGCTCGATCCCCAGCGCCATCGCCAGCCCCGTCGCTACTGCTGCTCCGATCAGCGGCGCCGCAGCACCGGCGACCAGCAACGGGCCGATCCCCGAACGGACAGCGGCCACAAAGTGCGGGGCGGCGTGCAGCCCGACGCTGTAGACAAACAGCACTAGCCCCAATTCGCCCACTTCATGCGGAATCTTCACTTCGAAGTGGCCGGCGATGATCCCCGCGAAAAAAACTGCCCCCGCGCCGAAGGGCATTCCGAACCAGCGCACCGCCCCGAGCGCCGAGCCGAGCGCGATGAGCGCAAACACCCATAGGAGCGGCGACGCAACCAAAACCTGCGCAGACCCGGATCCGAGCATCATCGCGGAGATGCTAACCGCACGCGAGAGACGTGACTTACGGGCCCGCCCTCAGCCGGCCATCCCCGAAGGCCGGACGCTCCTCCCGATGCCTTTCATCGCGCCGAGCCCCCGCCGAGACCTTCGTCTTGTCCGCGTCGCCGGGCGAGTCGCGTCGACCTCACCCCATCAGCAGGTCGCCGGTGAAGATGGCATTGGGCATGACTTCGCACTCGGCCCAGCAGCCGACACAGCGATCGACCCATTCGCGCGATTTCTTGGTCTCGGCGCTCTGATACCACACCTCGTCGAACGACTGCTTGAGCAGATTGCCGACGCGCTCGGTGTTGAACTGGCAGACCGGCACGCTACCGTCGGGCAATAGGCGGATGTGGCTGCGCAGCTCGACGCAGCGCGGGTTGGGCCGCGGGTTCTCCGCGCCTTGCAGGCGTTGCTTCAGGCCGCGCAGGTAATAGCGCTTGCCCCAGCGCAGCGCCGGCGAGCGGAACTCCTTGACGCGCTCCAGCTCGCGATCGATGAAGCCCAGCACATCGCTCTCTTTCAACTTCGGATGCAGCGGATATCCGCCGGCGATGATCAAATCCTCGGCTCGCGTGCCGCGGCGTTTTGCGCCGTACATGGCCGAATCGCTGTAGGCGAGTACCGAATGAACTTCGATGCCGAGTGCGCCGAGATCGCGGCGGAGGCCGTCGTTGTCGTCGAGCGACTGGCCCGAGATGACGGTGTGGTTGGCGCTGACTTCGATGCCCTTCTTATCGCGAAGCGCCACCAGCCGCTTGCAGGTCTCGACAGCGTAGTCGTAGAGCACTTCCTGCCCGCGATTCGCGTCGTGCTCCTCTTTCTGACCATCGAAGGAGACCATGAACCGCAGACGGGAGGACTTGGAGAAACGCTTCGCGAACTCCTCGACGCGATCCGGAAATGAGCCGTTCGTTGTGATGTGAATCACGCTCGGGCGCGAGACTTCGAGAATCGTCTCGGCGATGTCGAGCATATCGAGCCGCAGAAACGGCTCGCCGCCGCTGAGACGGACGATGTCGAGCGTGCCGATTTTTCCGAAGACGGTTCGCACATCGGGGATGGTCAACTCATCGCCCGGCTTCATCCGCCACGAGTCGCACATTTTGCAGCGCGCATTGCAGCGATAGGTAACGAGATAGGTGCACCACGAGGGGCGCGGCACCGCCCCCACGCGGTTCTTCAGGATCGAGAGTGCCAGGGAAATCGGTCGCAAGCAGCGGCCTCCGGGAACATCACCCAAAACTCAAAAGCGGCTTCAATGCAGATCTTACGGCTCACCCGCCGCGGTGGCAGGCGCAATCTGCGAAATCGCGGCAGCCGGCGCCAATTCGCGGAGAAATCGCTCGATCGTGCGAATCGCCTCGGCCCGGCCGTCGCGCGCCACAACCCGCGTCCGCTCGCGATAGGTCGGCTCGAGCTCCAGAAAGCGCTGGACGACCGCGGGCGAAAACGCCGCGAAGGTCGTCTCCATGCCGATCCCCAGTCGCGAGATCGCCGCCGCATTCAGCCGCTGCTCAACGCAATCTTCGGGCATCACCAGCATCGGCTTGCCAAAGTGCAGCGCCTCCCCCACCAGCTGATTGCCCGCCGTGCTGATGATCGCCCGACAGCTCGCCAGGTCTTCGACAAACGGCATGTTGCTCGGAGGACGAAAATCGATATTCCCGCTCATGCCGCGGCGACCCGTCACGCCGTAGACATATACCGGCCCACTGATCGAACGAAGCGTCTGCTCGACCTCCGGAGTGAACTGGTGCTGCCCTTTGTTGAAGTAGCACAGAAAATGATCGCCGTCGACGCTCGGAATCTGCAGGACCTCGTCGCGCAGCAGCGGGCCGATCACCTCAACCCCCGGCCAGCGCGGCGGGGCATCGTAAAAACTGCTGACGATCACGCGCTGCGGGCGGCGCATCAGGATGCGATAGATCCATACATCGCGAAAGCTGCGCAGCCAGTCGAGCCAGGGCATCGGCAGCTTGCAGTGGACCATGATGCCGAAGTGATCAAATCCGATGCGCGGAATCCCCAATCGCCGGGCCGCGCGATGGGTCCACGGCTCGGCGTCGGAAATCACCACGTCAGGGTGGAAGTCTTTCATCGCCGCGGTCACCTGCTGCGAGACCGGGCCGCGAAAGAGAATGTCGAGCACGTGCCACGAATTTTGGCGAATCGTCAGATAGTTGGAGCGCTTCCCGCTGCCGCCATAGGCGTAGCCGAGCGTCGGAATGCGCATCACCGGATAACTGCCGGAGAGTTGGTCATAGGCGTCGCCGCCGGCGATGAGCAGCAGCTCGTGTCGCGAGGACAGCTCGCGCAAGACCGCCGCCGCCCGCGTGGCGTGACCGCGACCGTAGCCGAAAATACCGTAGGCGATTCGCATGCGGTGGCTCCGTTGGCGTGAGTCATGCTAAGCGAGACGGATGGGGACAGGGTAGCACCGACCACCTGTCGGGCCTGTGAATACCGGATCAACACCTTCGCCCGGTCGCACAGCCGACGAGATGCCGGTGCTACCTCTCGCTCCGCAAATCAGCGACCGACCAGCAGCGCCACGAATCCGGCGATGTCGCCCACACTGACGACGGCGTCGCCATTGACGTCCGCGTTGTTGATGTCGCAATCCGGGAACGTCGCCGCGTAGCCGGCGGGGTCGGTCAACGCCAGCACGAACCCGGCGATATCGCCGACGCTGACAATGCCGTCGCAGTTCATGTCGCCCAGCAGCCCGACGATCGGATTCAAGTCGAGCCGCAGGAAGGCCTCGCCGCCGGCGCCAAAGGTGCCAAGGTCGTTGCCTTTGCCGTCATTGAGCGGCGCAATGAAATAGAGGATGCGGTCGTCGGTCAGGAAGAAGTCGTTCGCCGCGAAAGCCGCAAGCGTGTTGTTGCCGCGACCGATGAAAACGCCGTCGTCGAAGATGCCGTCTTCATTCAGGTCGATCGGGTCGCCTTCGCGGACGACGATATCGCTGCCATTGAAGACCACCACCGTATCGCGGCCGGGATCGGCCAGATCGGTGTTTCCGCAGACGATCGTGTCTCCTTCGCGGTTGCCGGTGCAGCCCAGGAACGTATCGCCCCAATTGGCGATCGCCCCACCGCCGGAGGTGATCGGGGCGCCGGTGGCGGCGAGCAGCGCGCCGTTGCGAACGGCCCAGTCCGAGCCGGTCGGCGTGCTTCCGCGCGAGAACCAGTCGCCGCTGGCCAGAAGATCAAACGCGAAGATCGACGTGACCGCGATGGATGTGCTCGGAATCACACTCCCCTCGCGCAATACCACGTTGCCATCGACCACCAGAATCTGATCGGTGGTCGTCGGCCCCTCGTCATCGCCGAGAGCGATGTAGTGCGCCCCGTCCGGCGTCGTGCGGAAGCCGTCGCTGGGAAATGAATCCCAGACGCTACCGCCGATCGCGGTGATGCCCGATTGCAGGAACGTCTGATTCACGCCGGCGTTGTGATAAACGAGGATCGGTCGTCGCAGTGTGCTGATATTGGTGGTCGAAAGATCGACGAAACCGACGCGATTATCGTTAAGCAGGTGAATGCCGTTCAGCGAGTTGCCCAGCAGCTCGTCGCCGCTGGCGCCGACGGGCGAGTCGATCGCGCCCGCGAGCGGCGCGCTCTCATTTGCCACGACCTGGAATCCGTTCGCCGCCGTAAAGCGAATCACCTTTTCCTTGACCGCGAAGACGCCGTTGCGGGCGCGGGCGCCAAAAGCAAAGTCGCCGGCGTCGTTAAACCCTGCCACGCCGTCGAAGAAGTCGTAGACCTCCGGCGCCGTTCCACCCGCGACGGGCTGGGCCTCCTGCGCGAGCATGTTGCCCGTGGTACCCGCGCCGAGCAGCAGACAGGTGTCGATCGTGTCCAGCGCATTGGCGCGGCCGCGCAGGATCCACTGCGACCCGTCGGCCTTGAAGTTGATATCCTCGATCGCCTTGAACTCGATGGCGATCGGCATGCCGCTTGCATCCAGCGCGCCGGGGATCAGCGCCGACGGATGGCCGGTGATTTCGCTGTAGATCACTTCGATCCCCGCCGCCGACGCCATCGATGACGTCAAACCGATCGCCGCGCTGACGAGTGCACTACGAGTCAAAAATCGCTTCATGACCGATCCTCCGAAATGCGGGCCCAGTCGCGACGAAACGACGTGCCCCGCCGCGACGGCCGGCTCCCACGATACATCGCGCGAGCGCCCCCTCCAACCCCAAATCGCCCCAATTGCTCCGCGCTGCGAACTGCGTTCGATCGATCGACACGCCGCGCGAACGAACTCTCCATCGCGATATTCAGCGCTCGATCGAATCCGCGATCGCCGCGAACATCTTCGCCGACCACTCGCCGAAGCGCGGTCCGGCGGCGCTGCGCATCTGCGTGACGATGACGCCCGTCTCCGGGTCGATGCGCAGAATGCACGCGCTCAGCGAGCCATGACCAAAGGTGCGCATGCCCAGCGCCAGGTGCTCCGGCGCCGTGCTGTCCACGGGCGCGCCCGGCCGGTGCTCCGGCTTCCAGTGCAGACCGATGCCTTCGCTTTCAGGGATGCCGGGGTAGTAGTCGGCAAGCTTCACGGGCAGCATCCGTTGCAGCGTCTCCTGCGAGAAGAGCTCGATTTCGCCATAGCTGCCGCCGTTCGCCAGCGTCTGGGCCAAAATAGCCAGCTCAATGGCGGTCAACTGTGCGCCGCTGCTCGCACCCGTGATGACCGCCTCATGCATGCCGAGCGGACCAAACAGGTCTTCGTGAAAGAGCCGCAGGATGCTCTTGCCGCTGAGCCGCTCCATCGCCTTCGCCGTCAGGTCATAGCCCATGCCGCTGTATTCATACTTTCGTCCGGGCAAGTTCACGTCGATCGCGTTCAGGATGATGTTCTCAAAGTAGGGATTTCGCGCCCCGCCCCAGTCGCCGTGGCCCGAGAGGCCGCTGGTGTGCGTCAGGCATTGGCGGAACGTCGGCACATGGGGGTCGCTTTTCGGATATTCGTCGAAGACGCTCGCGACCGAAGCATCGAGCTCGATTCTTCGCTGATCGAGAAACCGCCCAAAGAGCATCGCGGTCAGGGTCTTGGTGATCGAAAAGACGTCCTGTCGAAATGCGCGGGTCAATTCGACGCCCGCCGCCGTCTTTCCAAACGCGTCGTGCGTGATGATCACGCCGTCGCGAGCGACCAACATGACGAAGGGCTCGCCCGAGTCGGCCGCCCAGTCGCGACAAACCGCGTCGATCCGCTCTTTCGCGTCAGCGGCGACGCGCGCCTCAGCCGGCGTGCCCTCGCGCAACACGGGCGCGGCAACAGGGCGCTTCCGCGGCGGAGCAAGCGGCGTCGCGATCACCGAAGACCTGTGGCTCGCGGGCGGGGACGTTGACCGGGCCGCCGCCAACAGCCGCAGCTTGAGCTGCAGTTGGTACTCGTCGTTGCGCATCGCGGGCGACCACCGTCGACGATTCGCCTCGCGCGCATACGCGCTCGAACCGGCGGCGCTCGGAGCGCTGCTCGATGCCGCCTCGCGGGCCGCCTCAAAAAAGCCCGCCATCAGGATCGCGCCCGCCTCGGTGTCGTTCATCGCGCGAAAATGGGCATCGCGCGCCGTCAATCGCACCTCGGTCCGCGCCGCTTCCCAAATCTCCGGCGGCACGCTCAGCGGGCGCGCGGGCACCAGCCCCGCTTCATCCGCCGGCGTCCAGAAGATGAACCCATCGCCGCGGCAGAAAAAGGTCAGCGCCCGCCGCAGCGGCGTGCCGTTCGGCGCTGTTCCCTCGATCACTGCCGCCCAACGGCCGGGCGCGTTTGGCGCCGGAGCTTCGCGAAAATCGCCGTCGAACCAGCGCACGCGCAGCTCCGCGCTCCCGCCGAGCCGACGCACCTCGTCCGCATCGCGCCAGATGATGCGCGGCGGCTGGTCGGCGTTGAAGATGAAGGAAAGCGGTCGGGCGGTGGTGAGTTCCTGCGCAAGGTACTGCTTGCGAAGTTGGACGAGGTTGCTGGGTTCCTCAGCGGCGAACGCGTGTCCAAACCCGATCGTCGAAATGATGAGCAAAACAACATGGCAGAGGCGACTTGATCTCATGGCTGCCTCCTTCCTCGATTTTAGCCCCGCGCGAGGTCCGCGGTGCGGATCGCTTCGCCGCCGACCGCCGACCGATCGCCCTTCTGGCGAAGCTGCCTCAGCTCATCGCCGCTGCCACCGCCGCCGTTCGCGTCCGGGCCTCGTCGAGCAGCGCGAATCCGTGTGCCACCGCCTTTTCTGCATCGTCGAACACAGTGTGCGGCTCAATCCCGACCCGCGGCGAATCGAGCTCCAACTCCGCGACCCGCTCCGGCGACAAACCCGCCCAAATCACGGTGACCTCGCGCTCGCGCCCGCGCCGCGCCACATCGCCTAACTGCAACCCGGCGTTGGCGTCGAGCAGCGTCGCCTCTGTCAGGTCGAGCACCGCGACGCGGATTTGCCCCGGCAATCGCTCGATCCAGTGAATCAAGTCCGGCAGCCGCTGAACCGCGCCGGCTCGATTGCGATCGCGCCGCAGGTGATAAACCACCATCTCGCGCGGCAGCGGCACGGCGCCCGGCGTCGCGTCGCGATTCATCGGCTCCAGCTCGCAGATCGGCGTGCGCACGTCCTGCCACACGATCCACAGCAAGAATGCCACCGGCGGGATCATCGAGAAATCGGCAAACCTCTCAAACGCGACGGTGCCCAGCCCCGCGCCGACCATGAACGACAGCACAATCGAGGTGAGCAGCAGGACACGAACGCGCGCCGCGCGAACCTGCTCCGCCGGCCGCACCACCCCGTCGCGGCTGCCGATCGCCAGCATCGCGCTTTCGATCCCAATGTCGGTCAGCACGCCCGTCAGATGCGTGGTCCGCACGACGCCGTTGGAGATGCGCGTAATGGTCGCGTTTTGCAGCCCCATCGCGGTCGATGCCAGGCCGCTGAGAATCCAGCGATGAACCGCGGTAATCGTCTCAGGCTTCGTATCCCAAAACTCAATGCCGAACGCGAACAACAAAAGCAACCCCGCCTGCACCATCATCGGCAGTACGTAGATCGATTCCCAACCGAGTCGACGGGCTTTTTCCGTCAACCCGCCCGAGATCGCCGCGCCGAGGATAAAGGTCATGACCAGAAACGTGAGGAACCCCGCCTGCGCCGCGTTCAGTTCGATGACCACGCGCCCCAGATGGCTCACCGAGCCGGTGACGTGGCTCGTGACCGTCCCGCAGGCCAGAATGCAGATCACGTTCGTATAGCCCGCGACCCACGCCAATGTCAGCGCGAGGCGGCTTTGCTGCGAAACGGAGTGGGCCTTGCTGACGAGCATGCGCTAATTCTGGTCCGCGATGCGGCCTGTTCGAACCCACAAACCGCTGGGATGAAGTCCCCCCGTCCCGGTTCGCCGCCCCGCACTCACTTCGACTCGCGCTGTTCCTTGGTCTGTTCGCCGCCGATCTCCATCGATTTCACCACCCTCTGAAGCGTCTTGCTGCGCTCCTTGAACTCCGACTCGGGGCAGGTCAACAGTACTACAAGCACATCCGTCGACCGCGGCACCGCCACCCAGTGCTGCACCGTTTGCACCTCGCCCGTGCCGGTCAGCGCGCCGCCCGTGCCCTTTCCGGCCACGACGACGTTCATCGCCTTCATCTCCCCCAGTTTGCCGATCCGCTCCTTCTGGATCTCAAACCCGGCCTTCTTCAGCCCCGCCACGCTCAAATCGAGCAACATCCGCGGCGTCAGCGCGCTCTCCGGCGTTTGAATGAAGACCACGATCGACGAGACGCCGTCCGGCGACCACACCTTTCGCGCCTTCCCCGGTACCGTCACCGACTCCACAGGGGCCTCGCGCCAGCCCTGCGGCGGACGAATTTTGAATTTGAACTCGTCGTCTGCGACCGCCTCGCCCAGTTCGCTGTCGCCGCCCTCCGCCGCAGATTCTTCGTCGCTCGACTTGGGCTTCTCGTCGCTTTTGCCCACGTCGCTCAGACTCTTGATATAAGCGGCCAGGATGGCGATGTCGGCCGGCTCGGGTATCGCGTTAGTAGCCGGGTTCATGCCGAAGCGCCGGCTTTTGTCCTTCAGTTCCTCACGCGACACGCCGCGCTCCAGCACGCCGCGGATGCCGTCCACGCTGCCGTCGCAGTGGTCCCACACTTCATCGCGCAGGTTCGGCCCCCGTCCTCCCCCGCGTGCATCATCCTGATGGCATTTGGCGCACTGCCCGATGCGATAGAGCTCTTCCCCTCGCTTCAGATCGTCGAGCGTCATCGTGTCGCCGAGCCGCCAGCCGCTATCGCCGGCCACCGCACCGCCCGCACCGATCCAAAAGGCCATCAGCCCAGCTACACAGAAACCTGTCATCGCGCGCACCTCAATGGGGGTTGAAGAGTTGCGCACATCATACGGCAGCAAGCGGTCGCGTGGTCTGGGCTTGGCCCGCCCCCTACCGCACTCAATTCAAGATCCGCACCGCCGTGTAGGTCGCCTCCAGCTTCATCGGGCGCTCGATGCGCCCGACGCCGCCGTAGGTGCCGGGCTTGAGCCAGACTTTCCCATTATTGGGAACGATCAGGAGCGCCTGCGCGAGGCCGAACGGGTCGAGAAATGTGCCGAAGGGGATGGCGCTAATCTGGTCGTCGGCGAAGACCCAGTTGTCCTCGGGATAGAGAAACGACATCACGCGCCCATCCCAGAAACTCGCGCCGACGCGTTGACCGATGAGCGTCTGCTGAGCCGTGTTGGGGGCCAGCACGGTGATCGTGGCACACGAGTTGTTGGTCGCGGCGCACGTCGTGCAGTTCGAGAACGCACATGCGCCATAGTGCATCACCGAGCCGAAGTCATACGGACCATGTTCGCTGTCGCCCGGGTCGCGAATCGTGAACTGGCTGTTGCAGGAGGCCGGGTTGCCATTGGAGTCGGTGCAGGCGGTCTGCGAGACGTTGTTGAAGTTGATCTGAACGAACGTGTTGCGGTCCGCGCGGCTCTGCTCGTGATAAAACCCGAGCACATGGCCGAGCTCGTGGACGAGCGTGCCGTGCGTCGTCCAACTCGTGATCCAGACCCGCTGCCGTCCGCCGTTCCGTCCCAGAAACTCGCTGGCGTTGAAGCTGTCGGAGATGATCCGGATGTAGTCGGCCTCGCCGTTTCGCGGCGCGAAATTCACATCAGCCAGCGACTCCCACTCCTGCATGGCGGCGATCATGCGCTGCTCGTTGGTACTGCCGACGTTGGTCGCAAACTCGTAGGGCACGCGACCGTTGGGCCAAAGACTGGTGCCAAACGTCGCCCGCGATTCGTCGAAATCGATCGGCACCACGATGTCGCCGTCGATCAGCTTCAGACGCTCCGGAATCAGCACTTCCCGCGTGAATTTGGCGAGATCCTCGGCCGGGTCGGTCGCGCTGTCAGCCAATTGCCCGAAAAGCGGAGCCGCAAGGAACCAGCCGGCGGCCAATAGTTTCGTCGTCGCGTGCATGATTTCGGTGCTCCTGGATGGATCGCCACGGCCGTTCCGCCGCGCCTCTCCATCTCCGATGCGCAGCGCCGCCCCCGCGGGGGCAGAGATTCCGGCGGAAAATTCGCCGGCGGCGGCGAGCGGGTCGGCCTGCGGCGGCGCCGGTCACGGCCAATCTGCCCGGCTATCGAAACGTCGCCGCTCCGGAAGCCGCGACCCAGATCCCGGGACGCGTGAGCTTGCGATTGCCGGTCAGCGTGTACGCGCCGGGGAATAGGAAATAGGTGCTGTGGTTCAGGGAGGCCGATTGTGCCGTCATCGGGTTGGTCCAAGGCTGCGTGCACGCGCCGCGGGGGAACGCCGCCGCGAGGCCGACGAAGACGTTGTCGCCCAGACAGCCTTCCATCTCCAGTTGCGCGTCGCCGCAATCCAGTCCGCCGCGGCCCAGCTCCGCCGCCGCCTTGTCGGCCTCGCTGCGCGGCAAGCACTCATAGTCGCGCCGCTTGGGCGGACGTTCACCGCGTTCCAGCGCCAGGCCGGCCCCCGCAACGATCGCCCACTCGTCGGTGTCGTGCACCGTGGAACGAATGCCGGTCTCGCCGCACCAGCTATCGCCGTTGTCGCCGTTGCTGATGTCGGCGACGACGTTGGATTCGAACGTACCGTCGCAATCCCAGTCGGTGCTGCCCATGCGCACGCTGATGATTTCGTTGATGCTGTTTTCGTTCAGCGAGCACATGTTCCCGGCGGAGTAATCCAGTTGCTTAAAGCGGGCCTTGGGGTGGATGATGTTGTTGCACTTCAAGACGTTGCGCACGCCGGAAAGCTGGTAGCGATAGCTCATCACGCTGGGCAACAACGGATTGTGATTTCCCAGCGTGTCGCAGTCATCCGGCCCGCAGTGACTCAGCCCCAGCGTGTGGCCGAACTCGTGCGCGAGCGTCGCGGCCTGTTTGAATTCGCTGCCCACCTGATTCTCGTGATCCGCGAGCGTCACGATGAAGTAGCGGCCCGGGCCTTCGGCGAGGCCGCTGCTGTCGGTCAGCGTGCAAGAGCTGTCCTGATAGAAATGGCCGAAGATGCAATAGTGCGCCGCCGGGTTGTTGATCAGATCGAAATGCTGATTACGCAGGCGGCCGAAGCTGTTGGCCGCGCCGCTGTAGTCGAAGAACTCATTGCAATTGTTCGGGTCGCGAACCATCACGTTGTGATGTGGGATCTCGTCGTCCACGATGATCGTTAGTTGATGGCCGCGGCATGCGAACATCTCGACCACCGCGTCGATCACCAGTTGGCTCGGGCGATGGCTATGGTCGCTGTTGGCCATGTAGTCGAGTTCGATCAGAAAGCTCGCGGCGGCGGCGCGTGGCGCTGCGGCGAAGATCAAGTGAACGCTCAGCAAGCCTGCAACGACCGTAAGGTTTCGGAGCAGCGTGCACATTTGCAATCTCGTTTCCCGCGAAGGCGACGCGGTTGCGGTTGTTTGAATCTTGCGCGCCCGCACGGGCTTAAGCCTGTGGATCGTCAACGGTGCAAGAACTATCGAATCGTGGCACTGCCGATCGGTGCGAGCCATATGCCCGGCTTCGTCAAGCGGAGCGAGTTCGTCACGTTGAATTCGCCGGGGCGGAGAAAATAGGTGCTGTTGAGCGGCGCGAAGACATGCGCCTCGGCCGGGCCGTCGAAGGGCAACGAGCAGTAGCCGAGCTGAACGCCGGCGTTATTGCCGACGAAAATGTTCTCTCCGCTGGGGCACGACTCGGTCGTCAGCGCCGGCTGCGGGCAGCCGCCGCGTGCCGCGATCTCATCCTGCAATTCCAGCCATTCTTCGTGAGTGATACAGCCAATGTCGCGCTTCTTCTCGGGCCGCACGGCTCGCTCGCGATCGCGCGCAGCGGCGTCGACCGTGGCCCATTCGTTTTCATCGTTGATGATGCCGCGCGTGCCGGCGACACCGCACCACCCGACGCCGTTGCGGTTATTGCTCACGTCCTGCGAAACGATGCCGCCGATGGCTCCGTTGCAGTTCCAGTCGACGGGGGCCATGAAGCAGCCGGTAGTCTCGCTCAGTAAGTTCTCGTCGAGTCCGCAGAGCCGCCCGTGTGAATAGTTGATCTCGCGGAAGATCGCCTGCGGCGGAATCATGCCGTTGCACGTCAGCACGTTCTTCACGCCGCTGAGCTGATAGCGATAGCTCATGATGCTGGGAAGGATCACGCTTCGATCGCCGATGCTGTCGCAATCGCTCACGCCGCAGTGCGACAGGCCAAGCACGTGACCGAATTCGTGCGCCAGCGTGGCAGCCTGGTCAAACGTGGTGCCCGTCTGTCCGCTGAACGAACCGAGCGTCACGATGAAATATCGTCCGCCGAGTTCGCCAAGGCCGCTGCTGGTCGTGTTGACGCATCCGACGTCTTCGTAGTTGTGAGCGAAGATGCAGTAATCCCACGCATTGTCATTCTGGCGATCAAAGTAGGTCTGGCGCAGCGCCCCAAAGCTGTTGTTGACCCCGCTGTAGCCAAACAGCTCGGTGCAGTTGTTCGGGTTACGCTGCAGCTCGGTGTAATGCGGCAGCGCATCGTCGACGTCGACGATCAGCGTGTGGCCTTCGCATGCGAACATGCGCACCACCGCGTCGATGACGGCGGCGCTCGGACGATGCGAATGGTCGCCGGCGACCATGTAGTCGAGCTCGATGCGGAAGGTGCCGGCGTTGGCCGCCGCCGTTGCCGCAAGTGTCGCGATAACACATCGAACCGCTTGATTTCGAACCGTCATCTTGCTCATGGGTCGCTCGCACATTTTGCCGGCGCCGCGTTGGCGAAACGTCCGCCGCCGGGCGATACCGATCACTCAGATGCCCATCCGCACGCTGCCGCTCGTCCCGTCGCGCTTCAGCTTCATGGGGCGCCAGATCTTGACCCGACCGGTGTAATTGCCGGGATTAATGCGCAGTTCGTCGCCCGCGCGAACCACGAAGCTCGCTTCGAGAATCCCCGTGTAGGGCGCAGCGACGACGCCGCGCTCCAGGATGCCGTTGCCGCCGTCGTCGCCGACGGCAGTATTGTTCACGTACGTCGGACTGGCGATAAACGCGTCCGCGAGAGCGTACTTCAGGTGGTCATAGGCCTGATCCAGCCGCCCGCCATAGCTGCGGAAGGGCGCGTCGGCGCAAACCCACGAATCCGACACGCGACCGGAGATGACCAGTCGCACCTGCCGATTCGAGTCAACAACCGGCGCACCGGTCGAGCCGAGTTCCGTCGGGCCGTCGGTCGTATTCACACGGCGGCTATCCACATCAAAGCAACCCCCAGGCAGAATGGACAGGCAGAGCGCGACCTGCTGAAGAATTCCGGTTTCACCGAAGCTGATCCGCTTGAAAGATCCACGCGGGTGGTGAATCACCGTGGCGGTCGCGTTATCGCTCCAACTGCCCGAGTTCCACCCCAGATAATCCGGGTTGCTCGCCGCCGGCGGGTCCAGCAGCGCGAGCAGCGACCAGTCCGCATCCACATGCCGCTTGATTCGCACGGCCCCCAGATTGCGCGGCTGGTTCGCGGGCGTCGCCGGAAAGGCGCCGCCGCAGCTGTCGGTTTCATACTCCCAATAAACCTCCACGCTGTCCGCCTCGCCGCTCGTTCCGCATGCGAAGTTGGAGGTCATGAATAGCGGTGACAAATCGTTCGGCTGGCGATTCAACAGCGCCCCGGTCCACCGCAGGCACACGCCGTCTTTGATGTTGTAGAACAGCGCGACTGCGCGCCCTTCGCCATTCGCCCACGTGCTGTGGCAGCGAATGTCGTTATTGCACGACAGCGCCGCCCCCGGCGTCAGGCCACAGCCGCCGCCTTGGTTGAGATGGGCGACCTGGAACACGCGTGGCTGCGCCGCGTCCTCGCGCACACCATCCAGCGCCACGAGTTCGACGCCCGCCACATCGCCCCAGATCGTCGGGCTCCACCATCCGCCCTGCTCATCGACCCGCGGCGTGCGAAAAGGGCCGAGAACGGATTCACCCGATTTGTCGTAAAACCGCATCTCGATCTGAGCCTTCGGGTCGATGTCCGTAATGCGCAGGCGCAGCCCACACGCCCCTCGCGACGCGAACTTCACCCGCGCGGCGGCGCTTCCATCCGCCCGAGGGCTCCAATCCCAGGACGGAAGCAGGTTTGCGTCGACATCCTCGACGTAGCCGACCTTGTCGAGACCCGCGGAGTCCGCGACGCCACGCACCGTCTCCACCTCCGCCGGGCGCGTGTCGGGAAGGAATACCTCCTTCTCGACCACCTCTCGAGCTTTGAGCGAAGCACGTTGCCAAGCGGGTAAGCCGGCCATGGCGCCGGGCCGAGTCGGTCGCGAAGCCGACAGCACCGAGTCGGCGGCTAACGCAGGCGATAGCCCGGTGACCGCAATCAGCGACGCTCGAAGGACAGTGAGAAGCATGGCATATTCCAGGTTGAGCTTGAATGGGTGGGGCGTGTCGATGTCGCTACAGGAGTTTCACACGATTCCCGTTCGGTCCGTGTGGCATCGACCCCTTGACGTTTGGCGCGCGGCATTGATGCCGCCGTTACTCGATCGGTCGATTGGTTGGCCTCGGTCGCGACTTCAGCACACCCTACATCCTGATTCCAGTGGCAAACGCGCGGACGATCGTCCGCGCCTTAACAAAGCAGCGGGCTACTGCAGGTTCACGAGCACCAGCACGAGACCCTTTTGCCCCTTCGCCAGGCTGCTCATCGCCTTACCGATCACCGCACCGCCGCGACGATCCGCATCTGCGGCCTTCATCGCGTGGCCGGGCGTGTTGCTGGTGGTGAGCAGGTCGCCCGCCTCGATCGCCGCGTCGGTCGCGTCGCACTGCGTCCAGACGCGACCCGAGAGGGCGATCGGCGGGGCTTCTTCCTTGCCCGGCATGTTTCCGAGGATCGCGCCGACCGGAATGTCGCCCGCGCCGCTGACGATGCCCGCGACCTTGGTGTTGTACTCACCCTTTGCGAGGCAGAGCTGGCCGGGGTTCGCCGCATCGATCATCACGACGTTGCCCGGCTCGACGCAGTCGCTGGTCGGGAATCGCTCCGACACATCGGCGCCGAGAATCTCGAGCACCTTCACCTTGGTCGTGCCGTCGCGATCGACCTGCAGCATCTTTTCGTTGCTGGTCGGGTTCGTGTCGGTGCCGAAGGTGATGTTCAAATCGCCGACGTTGTCGCTCGTGCGGGCATAAATCGCCCACTTCGGCTCCGCGGCGATCCCGCTCGACTCTCCGAAGGTGATTCCCGATCCGACGTTGCCGGTCGGGTCGCTGTAAAGCCCGAGCCACGCGTTGTCTGCATCCTGGATCACCACGTCGTCCAGCGACAGGTCGCTGTTGAACAAATTCGAAACCGCCGCGCGCGTGACGGTCAGCTTGGCCGCCGAGAGCGAGCCGTTTCCGATCGCAACTTCGCCGCTGTTGGGCTGCAGCTTGAGCGTGGAGAACACATTGTCCTTCACCGCAATGATCTGATTGCCCGCGAAATCCATGAACTCGGTCGTGTTGGAGATCGTCGACGGGAATTCGCTGGTCACGCGCAGCGTGATGTCGGGCGTGAAGGGCGTCGTGCCGACCGTTCGCACATGCAGCCGCGCGTTCGGGCTGGTGCTGCCGATGCCGACGTCGCCATCTTCGGTGATGCGCATCCGCTCCGCGATCGAGCCGCTCGCCGGCTGCGTGCGGAACGCCAGCGACATGCCATTCGCCATCCCGCTGTCGCGCTGCGCCTCGATCTCCACGCCGATGCCGTTCGAGTGTCGGAAGTTCATCCGCACATCGCGCGCCGCGGTCGTGTCGCCCGTGTTCTCAAAGGTCATGTTCGGGTTCGACGTGTCGGACACATGCAGGCGCCCCAACGGCGAAGCCGTGCCGATGCCGACGTCGCCCGTGTTCGTGTTCGAGATGTCCGACCCCGTCACGCTCCAGTTCGCATCCTTCAACGACTGAATCGCGACCGGCGTCGCCCGGATGCGCTGCCGGGGGGTCAGGGTCGTATACGCCCCGACGCTCGCCCCGTCGCGCACCGCGATCTCCACCCAGCGGGCGCTGGTGGTGAAGGCCGCGGTCCCAAAATCAATGTTGGCTGTAAATACGCCGTCAACGACCGCCAGATCATTCACCGACAGGGTCGAGCCGACCTGAGCGCCGGCCGTGAAGGCGTCGAACAACCGAAACTGAAAATCGAATGTGCCGTCGGCGATCAGGCCCGCCTCTTCGAGCCGGCCCTGATAGGTGATCGAGGTGCCCACGGCAGTCTGGGCATGAGCCAGGGCGGCGAAGGCGAGACCACTCAGCACGCTACGGAACAGGAACTTTTTGAGGACCATGACTTTCTCCAGGTCGAATGGGGGCGAACGGTTGGAGCGTCTCGACCGCGGCGTGCGGCCCGCTCGGACACCTCCTATTGCGAAAGGGACCCATGCCGGGGGCAAAGATTCTGAAAATCATTCGGGTCTCACCCGCAGCCGCCCCGAAATCGGCCCGTTTTCGCTGATTTAACGCCGATTTTCGACGTTTCAGAAATCCCGGCCCGCGGCCATTCCGCTCCAGGAGACCGCTTCCCTAACCGCATGGAACCGCCCCTCGCGCCGATATACTGATGATTCAAGCGCTGGTAATCGTTTCGCCAAAACAGCCGCCCGCGGCTTCTTGCCGTCTTCTTGGGCATATGGTCGCAATGAACATCGACAACACGACTGCAACAATCTGCCTGCAAAGACTTTGCGACGGCGACTCGGCCGCGGCGTCGGACCTCTTTCCGCTGGTCTACGACGAACTCCGCGCGGTCGCGGGCGCGATCTTTCAGCGCGAGCGCGCCAACCACACGCTCCAGCCCACCGCCCTGATCAACGAGGTTTATCTGCGCCTCGTCGATCAATCGCAGGCCCGCTGGAACGGCCGGGCCCATTTCGTGGCCGTCGCCGCCCGCGCCATGCGAAATCTGCTGATCGACCACGCCCGCCGATCGCAGGCGCAAAAGCGCCGCCGCCCCGACGACCCCGGTTCCTCCGACATCTTCGCTTCGCCCGACGCTGACCCGCTCGATGTGCTCGGCATCCACGAAGCGCTCGAAGCCCTCTCCGCCCTAAACGAGCGACAGGCGAAAATTGTCGAACTGCGTTTCTTCGGCGGGCTGGAAACGGACGAAATCGCCGCCCTGCTCGATGTCTCCCCCCGCACCGTCAAGGGTGAGTGGCGCATGGCACGAGCCTGGCTGCAACGGAGGCTCGACGCGACGCGTGAATGATCCGTCCAATGGATCGAGCCCCGCACTGACGATCGCCACGGTCCGCGCCGCGGCGGACGATCCGGTCCGCCACGCCCGCATCTCCGAACTGTTCCTCGAAGCGATCGACCTCGACCCCGCCGCGCGCAACGCGTTCCTCGATCGCGCCTGCGCCGACGATCCCGCTGCCCGCGCCGAAGTCGACGAGCTCATCCGCCGCGATTCCGACAGCGCCGCCGTTGATCAACCCCTGCCCCGCAACACCCAAATCGTCGCCATGCTTCGCAGCGCCGCCGAAGCCCCGCGCACGATGCCGCAGTCGATCGGCCACTATGAGATCATCGACGTCCTCGGCCGCGGCGGCATGGGCACCGTCTATCGCGCTCGTCAGACCAACCCCAGCCGGGTCGTCGCGCTCAAAGTGGTCAACCCGGGCCTCTGGTCCGACTCCGCCTCGCGCCGCTTTCAGTTCGAGGCCGAATTTCTCGCCAAACTTCACCACCCCAACATCGCCCAGGTCTACGAGGCCGGCTCCGCCGACGTCATGGGAATGTCCGTACCCTTCATCGCCATGGAGCTGGTGGAGGGCCTGCGGCTGACGGAGTTCGTACGCCAAAATCAGGCCGGCGTGCGCGATCGCCTCCGCCTCCTGCTGACGATTTGCGATGCGGTGCAACACGCCCACCAGCGCGGCGTCATCCATCGCGACCTGAAGCCCGCCAACATCATCGTCGACGCTGCCGGCCAGCCGAAGATTCTGGATTTCGGCGTCGCGCGACTCGACGCCGCCAGCGCCGGCGACGCGATGACCGCACACACCGCCACCGGCGAACTCGTCGGCACCCTGCCTTACATGAGCCCCGAGCAGGTCGCCGGCAAGCCGCACGACGTGGACACGCGCAGCGATCAGTACGCGCTGGGTGTCATCGCCTACGAACTGTTGACCGGACACCTGCCGCTGAATGTGAACGTGAGCGTCGCCGACGCCATCCGCGTCATCCGCGACGACGAGCCCGCCCGCCTCGGCACGCTCAATCGCGTCTTCCGCGGCGATGTCGAGACCATCATCGGAAAGGCGCTCGCCAAGGACAAAGATCGCCGTTACCCCAGCGTGGCCGACTTCGCCGCCGACATCAATCGCTACCTGCGAAACGAGCCGATCGTCGCCCGCCCCGCGAGCCTCGCCGAGCAGTTCGGCAAATTCGCGCGCCGCCACCGTGCGCTGGTGGTCGGCGGCGCGGCGACCGTGCTGGCTCTGACCATCGGCGTGATCGGCACAACCTACGGCCTGCTGCAGGCTCGCGCCGAGCGCGACGACGCGGTCGCCGCCCGTTTGTCCGCGGAGAAGCAGACGAACATCGCGAAAGCGGTCAGTCGCTTCATGAGCCGGATGTTCGATTCGGCCAATCCGCTGGGCGAAAATCTGAACCCCAATCCGAATCTCACGGTCCGCGAGCTGCTCGAACGCGAGTCCGCCAAGCTCGACGACGCTTTCCCCAATCAGCCGCTGCTCGAAGCCCATGTGCGCGTCACGGTCGGTGTGGCCTTTCGAAATCTATCGCGACTCGATCAGGCCGATCGCCATTTGTCGCGGGCGTTGCAACTCTTCGAGCGCGATCCGGAAGCGAGCGGACACGATGTCGCCCGCGCCGTGCGCGAAATGGCCGGCCTCGCGCTCGAGCGCGGCGACGCGGACGCGGGCATCCGACTCTTTCGCGAAGCGCTCGAAAAAGAACGCGCCGCCAGTGGCCCCGATCACTGGGGCACCGCCATCAGCGAAGGACGCCTCGCGGCCGCCCTCATCCAGGCCGAGAAACTCGACGAGGTGGAGCCGTTACTGCAGCACTGCATCCGAATCTGCGAAGCGACCGAGGGCGAAGAGGCCGCTGAAGGTCACGCCAGCGCCCTCCACAACCTCGCCTACCTGAGACGAAAACGCGGCGATAACGAGGCGGCGCTGCGGCTTTATGAGCAAGCCCGCCAGCGCATCATCGAGATCTACGGACAAAACTACCCCACCGTCGCCTCGATCGACGCCAACACCGCCATGATCCTGATGGATCAGGGCAAATTCGACGAAGCCGAGCTGCGACTGCGCCGCGCGATCGAGCTTCGCGCGGCGGCGTTTGGTCACGACCATCCCTTGGTGGCGGACCTCTATAACAACCTCGCCTGGTTCCTCGCCGATCGCGTGCGCTACGATGAGGCCATCCCGATGCAGCGGGCCGCCGTGGAGATTCACCGCCGCCTGCTGGGCGACTGCCACCCCGATTACGTGCTCAGCCTCGCCAACCTCGCGGCGCTGCTGGGCGAAGCCGGCCGTTGGGATTTGGCCGAGGGACTTACCGACGAGGTCCGCCACGCCACGCGCTCGCTACACGGCGAAACCCACTGGCGTTCGCACTACGCCGACACCGCCTATGCGCGCGCATTAATTGAGCAGGGCGCCTTCGCCGAAGCCGAGGCCGTCCTGCCCGCCGCCTACGCCGCACTCGTCGCCGCCCGCCCCCTCCCGGCGTCACACACCCGCGCCGCCACCAAAGCGATGATTTTGCTTTACGAGGGAACCGGCCGAGCAGAGCAGGCGGCGGAACTACAGGCGCTTCTCGACGAAATCAAAAAGTAAGCCGCGGAATGCCGAGCCGCCCGCACTTCGGCAAAACGAAGCACCCGCGCGAACTGACACGCTCGCACGGGCGCTCACTCAGACGATTATCAATCACACGCGTCGATTACGCTCGACGCGTCCGCTGAGCACGCGACCGCATCGGCATCGCCGCCATCAGCGCCATCAGCCCATTCAGCAGCACCGGACCGCCGCAGCCGAACGGCGCCGGCGTGAGTCGCTGCGCCTCGTTGGCCGCATCATCGTTCGTCGTAGCATCGTTCGTCGCAGCATCGTCCGCCGCACCAGCCGCGTCCGTCGTCGGGGTGGGCCCGTCGCCGACACTCGCCGGCTCGTCCGCGTCAACCCCATCCACCGGCGCGGTCTCGGGGTCAATCGGGTCGATCGGGTTCACCGGCGCCAGCAGCGGGATGACGTCGCCCCCGACCAGGCCGACATCAACCAGCGGCAACTCGCTCAGCCGCGGCAGAAAGCGGAACGGAACGCCATCGTTGCGGGCGCGGAAACCCAGCGCAATCGAAGCATCGCTCAGCACTTCGACCGTCGGCTCAAAGCCCGAGTCGCAAATCGGCGTGTCCACCACGATCTCCAGCGAAATCGGCACAAACGCCGACTCAATCGCGCTCGCGATCCGGCGCTCCAGGCAGCGACCGACGCCGCCGGCGCAGGGCAGGTCAAAGACCGGCGGAATCGGCGTGAAGAAGTCGATGACGCTGCCGAGGAAACCGAGGTCGACGCTGGCGTCAAAATTCTCCGTCGAGATCGTGATTGCGACCGATCCGTCGCTCTCGCAGCCGGCGCTCACAAGCAGGTCAAAGCTGATGTCGATCTCCGGATCAAAGAAGTTGTCGACTTCACCCTTCAGATCGAGCGTCACATGCAACCGCTCCGCGTCGACAAACGTCGCTTCCACAAACGCACGACCGTCGCGATCGCCCCAATAGGCGTCCTGATCGTGCAGCATGTGCCCCATCATGCCTTCAATGCGGCTCTCCAGTTCGTTGCGATCGATGAAAAGCGGCGCCGGCGGCGTGATGTAGCTCTGCCAACGCGGATCGCTCCGCAACGTCTCATGCGACACGGTGAATCTGTCACTGTCGTCCAGGCTCTTGCATCGCCCCTCCGCCGCAAAGTCGCGGGCATAAACGCTGACTTCGTTCACATAGAGCCCGATCGAATCGATGCACACGGCGTCGCTGCCTTCGTGCCGCAACTGAATCTGTGTGATGTCGCTGCGCTGCTCGATTCCGTCGAGGTTCAGGTCATACAAAAAGAAGCTGCCCCGCTCAAAATCATCGCGGCCATAGTCGAGCCATGTGTCATTGAATGACGGGCGTAGGTCGCCGCCCGCCGAATTCAGCAGCACCTGCAGATTGTCATCCATGTTCGCGTCGTCCTGATTTGCGACGCGCACCGCCAGTTGCACCCGCCACACCGGCTCCGCCACCGCCGATCGCGTGTAAGCGCCGAATGGCTGCAGCGAACGCTCACCCTTCGAATTAAACGCGCCCACCTGATACATATAGGCCGTGTCCGCTGTCAGACCGGTGTCCGTGAATTCACGCACCGCTTCCACGCCCGCGGGCAACGTCGCGATCAACTGCAGCGGCCCCGCCTCGCCGATCCGCCGGTAGATGTGAAAGCCGGTTTCGTCATTCGAGTTGTCGCGAAATTGCAGCCGAAGCGAATTCGCGCGGCGCGACGTGATCTTCAGGTCGGTCGGGTAAATCGGCGGCAAATCGT
>JALHOX010000008.1 GCA_022842805.1 Phycisphaerae bacterium
AACGAAGGATATTTGGTACTACGAATTGCCACTGCCTGAGGGTCGTCGGAATTACGCGAAGACGAAGCCGATTCAATTCGACGAGTTTTCTGACTGCATCAAGTGGTTTCAGTTGAAGCGGCGCAAGGAGACCGACCACGCCTGGCGTGTGCCGGCCACTCAGATTGCAAAATACGACTGCGCGGGTGCGCTGGAGTCCTGCAATCTCGATCTGAAGAACCCGAGGAGCGCCGCCGCTCTGGAGCACCTGCCGCCCCAACAGCTGGCCGATGACATTCTCAGCAAGGAACGGCGAATCATCGAGATTATGGAGGAGATTAAATCTGAGCTCGCGGAGGCTTGCGCATGACATCCGTGAATGGGTGGCCAATGGTTGCCTTGGCGGAAGTCGCGCGCCCGGTTCAACGCCCGGTTGCAGTGGTTCCGGGGAAATTGTATCGGACACTTGGAGTGAAATGGTGGGGTGCTGGTGCCTACGAGCGCCAGACCATAGACGGCAGTCAGACAGCTGCGGCGACGCTGAATGAGGTTCGAGAGAACGATTTGATCATCAACAAGATATGGGTGCGGCACGGTTCAGTAGCGGTCGTACCTCCCGAGGTCGCGGGTTGCGCGGGGTCCAGCGAGTTCCCAACATTCGCGTTCAGGGCTGACAAGGTCATCCCCCGTTGGTTTCACTGGTATTCAAAGTCGCAGGCGCTGTGGAAGAAGTGCGACGTGCTGTCGCAGGGTACGAGTGGCAAGAATCGCATTCGTCCTGAGAAGTTCTTGACAATCGAGCTTCCGCTTCCGTCGATCGACGAGCAGCGGCGGATCGTTGAGCGAATCGACCGCCTTGCTGCCAAGCTCGAGGAGGGCCGCAGGACCGCCTACGAAAGCGATGTGGTCACCGATAGCTTCTTGCTTGCGGCCTACCACAAGATCGCGGCGTCCGCACCCCGAAAACGGTTTGGTGACGTCGCGCCGTTGACCCGACGCCCAGCAGAGATTGACGCGCAAACGGAGTATCCGCGGGTCTCGGTTCGGTCCTTTGGAAAAGGGACCTTCCATAATCCGCCGTTGCTTGGCAGCGAGATCACGTGGCAGAAACCATTTCTGGTGAGGAGCGGCGACATTCTCGTCAGCAACATCAAGGCGTGGGAAGGCGCAATTGCTGTTGCGGGTCCGGATGACGACGGTAGATTTGGCTCCCACCGCTATCTGACGTTTGTACCGGTGAAGGGTGTCGCGACCGCGCACTTCCTGTGTTTCCATCTTCTTTCGCCTAAAGGGCTGCATGACGTAGGCGAGGCTTCACCTGGCAGCGCCGACCGCAACAGGACGTTAAGTGCGAAAGCCATGCTTGAGATTCCTGTTCCTGTGCCAGCGTTCGAACAGCAACTATGGTTCGACCGAATCTGGTCGCGGATGGTTGAAGCCCGGAAACTGCGCCGCGAAGCTGCGGCCGCGCGTGACGCCATGCTTCCAGCAATTCTCGATCGCGCATTCAGGGGCGAGTTGTCATGAGCAAGAAGCCCCAGAAGCGGTTTGGAGAATTGCTCCGTGAGAAACGCATGGAAAAGGGTTACAGCCTGCGCAAGTTCGCGCGGCTGGTTGGCGTCAGCCCTACATATCTCTCACAGGTCGAGCAGATGAACGTGGACCCGCCGACCGCCGATCGGGTGAAGCGCATGGCCGAGATCCTCGGAGAGAATGTGGACGAGTGGACGGCCCTCGCGGGCAGGTTGACCGAGGATCTGCCGCGGATCATTCAGGAGAGGCCGACCGAACTGCCGGACATGCTCCGAGCCATGCGAGGGCTGACGCCCGATCAACTGCGTAAGCTGCGGGCGGATGCCGAGCGCATGCAGAACGAGGGGAAATAGGACGATGGCTCGGCGATCCGCCAAATCCACATCGGAGGTCTCGTTCTTGACCCCGGACGACTTCGAGAACGAGGCGGCGCTCGTGCTGGCCGAGTACGGCACCGCCCACGGCCAGGTTACGGGGCCGCCGGTCCCCATTGACGACATTATCGAGGAACACTTCAAGCTCGTGGTGGAGTTCAACGATCTCCGCGCGAAGTACCCGGACGGCGATGTGTTGGGCGAAATCTACTTCAACGAAAAACGGATCGTCGTGGATGCCGGCCTGGTGCCCGAAGAGTTTCCTGCAATGCGCGGCCGCTATCGGTTCACTTTGGCGCACGAGCTGTCACACTGGCGGCTACACCGGCATCTGTACCTTCGCGCTGCGAACCAACCCGATCTGCTGCCGTCGGGCGATGCGCGGCCCGACCATGTGCTTCGCTCGCGCCAGAGTGACCCCAAGGAATACCAGGCGAACCGCCTGGCGAGCTGCATATTGATGCCGCGCGAGATGGTGAAACGGCTGTGGCACGAGGCCCACGGCAGCATGGACCCGATCTATCTCGACGACCTGCGCCTACGGCAGCGACAGATTCTGGCGGCGGAAGTGCTCCGTCGTGGCGGGTTTAAGTCGGGTGATGATGCCATCGACAACATGCTGTTGGAGCATGTCGCCCGGCCGCTGGCGCAGAAGTTCGAGGTATCGCCGGATGCGATGCGCATTCGGCTCGAGGGGATGACCTTCTTGCTTCGCAAAAAGGAACCGACGTTGTTTGCGTAAACAGCGCGTTTTTTTTGTTCGTGGCGTTTACCGTTCACTGTACGGAGACGCTGAAACGTAAGGAGGCCAGTTCATGGCCAAGCCGTTCGATCTGAGAAAGCAGTTCAAGCTCCACGACAAGGCGCTGCTGCGCCGATTTTTCGCCGACCAGCCGGCGATGCAGGCAATTCCGTGGGAGACCCTGCGACGTCACGATGTCGAGCCCATCGTCAGCGCATGGGAGTCGATGCACGACGCGCGGCGCCACTTTCAGGTCATCCTTCTCGACGTCAACGAACTGGCCGACGCGCGCGGCCAGAAGGTGCTGATGGAGGAGATGCAGTGGCGGTGTCCGGACAGAGTGACGCTGCTCCAGGAGCAGAAGTGCCCGGCGGACAAGGCGCTGTGGGCGTTCCTAGAGGCGCGGGACGCCTTCGATCAGGCCGCTATCTTCGCCCGCGCCGAAGCGTTGCGAAGTGGCCTGTTCTCCAACCGCTGGAACAGCCTTCCCAAGCAGCCGCTCGCCGTGACCGAGGATCGGATCAAGGCGCTGGAGGAAGAGCTGCGGTCCTACTACTGGAAGAAAGAACTGCGCGGCGAACGGTGCCGGGTCCATCACTATCAGCGACCCGGCGGTGCGGAGTTCTTCTTCGCGTACCTGCCCGACTGGCCCGACAAACTGCTGACGTTTGACGCTGAGGGCAACCTCACTCCGCGCGAGGAGAGCTATACGTTCACCAACGTGTTCGTCTGCATGCCCTCTGAGGGCGCCGTGGAGATCATCGCGCGCGGTGGCAAGAAGGTGCAGATGCCGCTTCGCAAGGCGTTCTGCCGGACGGTGATCGGAATCGAGGTCGACGACGAAGAACCCCTGCGGGCGACTTACCGTCTCGACCATCTGCTCGATCCGGCGTTCGCCTTCACGACCCAGCCCGAGGATCGTGTCGCGGCAGTGTTTCTGCGCCGCATTCGTCTCGTGCCGAAGGTGTATGTGCCCGCAGTCGAGTACCTCGAGCCGAAGTTCGTCGAGGGTGCGAGCCGCGCAGAGGTGTTGGCAGCGCTCGGGAGTTTGATCTCCGCGTACAACCTGGATCGGTCGCAGGTAACGGTGAGCCAGGTCGGAATTCAGCTTCAGTTCATGAGCGATGGCCGGCGCAAGGCCAAGACCATGACGTTCAATGTGAACTGTCCGAACGGGTGCGACCTAAAGAGCAAGCCGGACGACGTGCGCGTAGTCGGCGAGCGCCTGATCCGGAGCTGGGAGATTCTCCGTGACTGATCCGCTCGAAATGCTCTGGCCGTTGGTGGACGCCCCCGACTCGCTCGTCGCGGCGCACGTCGTTGCGAGCTGGCCGGCGGGCGTCCACCAGCGACTGGTCGAACTCGGCCTGCTGCGTCCGGCCGCCGATGCGAGTCGAGTCCTATGTCCGGAGTGTGGTGAGCATCTCGAAGAGGTGTTGGCGATCGATGGACCGGGCGGCCGCACGCGCTTCGTGACTCCATGTCCCGCCGTCATGCGGGCGGATGTTCCGTCCGCGGCGCTCAAACAGTGGACCGTCGACCACGCGCATCTGGCGACGGCGCTCGCCAGCACGCTCGCGCTAACCGGGAAATGCGCAGAGCTCGTCCCCGGTCGCCTTTGGAGGCTCGGGCGCACGCAGTGGAACGGCACATCGCGCGATGCGCTCTTCGCGCGCGGGCTGCATTGGAGCGACGGCGAGACGGTCCGTGGCGTACTCGTCCGAAGTCGGAAACCGATCGTGTTCGTGGCGCTCAAGCGCCCGCCCAGCGAGTTCTGGCGAACAGTGCCCCCAGTGCTGGTCCTGCCGAATGTTGCTGCGCTCGGGGACGCGAAGATCGAGATCGAAACGATGGAGATCGCTGCGGCGATCCACGGCGCCGACGCGTCGGCGTCGGCGCCGTTGATTCCAAACGTCAGCCAAGAGGTTCTCAAACAGATGATCCGACAGCAGGTGAAAGCCGAAATGAAGACGCAGCTCAACGACGACATCTATCTTGCGGCCTACCGCCAGTGCGGTTCCGTTCGCGAGGCCGCCGCCTTCCTGAGCGCCGAAACGGACCGCGAGGTTACGAAGGATCAAGTTCATCGGGCGCTTGCTCGTGCGGGCGGCGCCGCCGCCGTGCTCAATTCCGACGATAGCGACTCTGTGGTTCGCGCTATCGCGTCGCACAACCGCGACAAACATGGAAAGCCGCTCATTTTCGCACAACCCTCACAACGCCAATAGCTTGCGCTGCTAATCGTCTCCGACGGCAACGACGCGCAAACCTAATGGCAGCGACACGGGCCGGGTTCTCCGGCGGCCACAAAGGCCATAACCCGGCGGTCACCAGTCGCGCCTGTGCCGGCGAAATGCGGCGCGTGCCGCAGCACAGCGATTCCGCGCGTATCGGATTCTGATCGTATTCGGGTGCATGCCTCCGGCCGCCGGAGGCCTCAATGGGTCGCGCACCCGCCCGGACCGTCGTCTTCACTCCGTACGCCGAAGAAATCATCAAGCACAAGGCTCGCCAACTTGCCCGACGGACCGACCTGTGTCGGTCGGACGAGCATGACTTCGCCCAGGAAATGCGGCGTTATCTGCTCAGCCGCTTCCACCACTTCGATCCGCAGCGCTCGTGCTACAGCACATTCGTCGCGCGCGTCATCAACTCGTGGATCGCGTCGCTACTGCGTGAGCAACGGCGTCAGAAACGCGCCGCCGGCCGAAAGACCGTGTCACTCGATGCGCCGCGCGGGAGCGGCGAAGGCGCAGACACCGCGATGCGCGATGCGCTGAGCACGGAAAACATCCCGGGCCGCAGCGACGCACTCCCCGACGACGTTATCAGCCGCCAAGAGTTGATGACGGCCGTGGCGCGGGTCGTCGACGCCCTGGCGATGTTGCAGGAGGAGGTCTGGGAGATCACGCAGCAGTATCTCGAGGCGCGCCGCCGCGGGAAGTGGCTGCTGAACACGTCGAACTGCTTCGCCTACGAGCGGCCCTGTGAGTACCTGCCGTACTGCCAGTCCAACTTCAACCCCAACGTGCGCGACAACCTGTTCCAGATTGCCCCGCCGCACGAGGAGCTCGCGGTCAGCGCTGCGAGCGATGCGGAAACCACGTTCTGAAGGAGCACCCGATGTCCGTCGCCTTGCCTACCGATCGCACCAAACCCGCGATCGACCTGTCACAACAGACGATTCTGCTGTACGGATCGCCGAAAATAGGGAAGAGCTCCCTCGCCAGCCGCTTCCCGGAGGCGCTCTTTTTCGAGTGCGAGCCGGGACTGAACCAGCTCGAGGTGTTCAAGATTCCGACCTACACGTGGGAGGACTTCCTGGCGGCATGCAAATTGGTCTCGGCTGGCAACCATCGCTTCAAGACCATCGTCATCGACACGGTCGACAACGCCTTCAAGTACTGCTCCGACCACGTCTGCGGCAAGAACAGCATCGAGTACGAAGGCGACATGGCCCACGGCAAGGGCTGGGCGCTGGTTAAGAACGAGTGGCACCGCGTGCTGACGCGTCTGGCCAGCCTGCCGTATGGGCTGATTCTCATCTCACACGCGCAGGACAAGACGGTCGAGACGCGCACCGGCCAGTACACAAAGACGCAGCCCAGCCTGCCCGATCGGGCCCGCAGCGTCGTGCTCGGTCTGGTGGACATGATCCTCTTCTGCGACGCGACGGCGCGTAAGGACGCGGCCGGCAATCTCACGGTCGAGCGCGTCATCCGCACCAAGCCCCACCCCACGTATGAAGCCGGCGATCGCACGGGCCGACTGCCCGAGCAGTTGCCGCTGGATTTCAACGCCTTTGCAGCATGCTTTGCGGGCGGTACCGCCGCCCTACCCACCGCAGCGCCCGGTGTTCGACCCGGAACCGGGCCGGCGAGCGGCAATTCCAATCCTCCGGGCAGCACCCCGAACGGGAAGGTGAAATCATGACGAACTCTGGCACCCCTTTCGATCCGCAGGCTCCCTCGTCCTATGCCGAGCCGCCGGACCTGAGCGGATTCGACGACGAATATGACGCCGTCCCGCCGGCAGACAACGACGAAGTCCCGGACGGCAAGTACCAGGCCCGCGTCCACGCCGTGAAGCTCGACCGCAGCCAAAAGGGCGACCCGATGCTCAAGTGGGACCTGCTCGTCCTCTCGGGCCCGCACGCCGGCCGCCACATCTTCAAGAACGCCGTGATCACGCAGGCCTCGCTGCCGTTCGTGAAGGGCGACTTGAAGACGCTCGGATTGGACTTGCCCAAGCTCAGCGAACTGCCCCACCACCTGGACCAATTGCTCGATCTGGCGCTGGAGCTCACGAAGCGCACCAAAGGTGAGTACACGAACGTGTACTTCAACAAGCGCATCCAGGTGCCGGCGGGTGAGGTTGCCGCGCGCGGCGACGCTCCCTTCTGAGCAGCGCTCACGACCGCGCACCTGAACGGATTCGGGTGCGGCCGGGGCGGGATGGCGTAGCCGGTTGGCTTCACAGGCTCGGAGTTCGCCGGCTCCGAGCTGCCGACAGGCTCAGACTGCCCGCGCCCGCCCCGGCTTTCTTTCATCACATGGACGAGCACCCCGATGGACTTCCGCATCGTCGTCGATACCCGCGAGCAGGCCGAGTACTCCTTCACCTGCCAGACCGTCCGCCGCAAGCTAGACGCCGGCGACTACTCCGTCGACGGCTATGAAGATGTCGTCGCAGTCGAGCGCAAGAGCTTGTCCGACTTCGCGCGGACCACCATCCACGAATTCGCCCGCTTTGCCGCCGAATTGGATCAGCTCGCGCATTTGCCGCACGCCTGCATCGTCGTCGAAGCCGATCTTGATCACGTGCTGCGGGGTCTCGCCCGTGAGGCGCTGCGGGGCGTATCGCCCGAGTCACTGCTCGGCGCCGCTCTCCACATCCAGGTCTGCTTCCGCGTGCCGGTGATCTGGTGCGGATCCCGGCAGGCCGCCTGCGCCTTCACCGATGGCTTCCTGCGCATGGCGGTGCGCGAGGCCTCCGCCCGGCGGCTGGCGGGAGCGCCGCGGCATGGCTGAGACCATCCGCGGCACGATCCAGAAAACGTACCACGCCAGTCCCGGCTTCTCGGCCGGCCTGCTGGCGGCGGACGATGGCCGCTCCGTGCGGTTCGCGGGGAAGTTCTGCGCCAACGAGAGTGACGTCGTGGCGCTGGTGGGGCGCTGGAAGCACGACGCCAAGTACGGCCGCCAGTTCATCGTCGAATCGCTGTCGTATGAACTGCCGGAGACCAGCGAAGGTCTGGTGAACTACCTCGCTAAGCACCCGGCGTTCACGGGCGTTGGCGAGGCGACGGCGCGGCGAATCGTGTCGTACGTTGCCAGCGCCGCCCATCTGGATCGCATCCTTCGCCAGGACGTCGACGAGCTGCATCGGCAATTGCGCGTCCCGCGGGCGACGTTGGAATCGCTGCGGGAAGCGTGGATCGCTAACAGCGCCGAGAACGAGGTCCGCGCCTATCTGTCGGGCTTCGGGCTGAGCGCCCACCAAATCGAGACGCTACTCGAGAGGTTCGGCAACGGCATCGTCGGCGTGCTCCGCAGCGATCCGTATCAGCTCATTCAGCATGTGCGCGGCTACGGCTTCAAGAAGGTCGACAAGATCGCACGCGCCATGGGCACGCCGAAAGCGCACCCGGGCCGGATCGAAGCGGGGATTCGGTATGTCGTGACCGAGGAGATCGGCGACGGGCATACCTGGATCGGCGGACCCGAGTTGGTCGACAAAGCCAACGAACTCCTGCTGCTCGATACGCTCGACAGCCGCGACGTCATCCGCGAGGCGGGGATGCGATTGCTGGCGCGAGGCGATCTCGTGAGCGACGGCGATGCGGTGAGCACACCGCACATCCGCGACGCGGAGTTCATGATCCAGAACACGCTCGCCAGTCACGGGAGCGTGCGAGTGCGCCCCGTGCCGCCCCTGCGAATGTGCATAGATGATTTGAAGGCCAAGCAGATCGAGGCGGTTCAGAATGCCTGCCATCACGCGCTGAGCGTCATATGCGGCGGCGCGGGCACGGGCAAGTCCCATACGTTGGCGCGGCTGGCGGCGGCGTTCCGCGACGCCCACCTACACATTGCGCTCTGCTCCCCGACCGGCAAGGCCGCGAAACGGATCGAGGAATCGCTCCGGTCCCAAGGGGTCGAGCTCGAGGCGCTAACGATCCACCGGCTCTTGAAGTACGACGGCACCCACTTCAACCGCGACAGCCTCTCGACACCGCTCGCCGCCGATCCTGACAACGACCAGGACACGGGCGAACCAGGCTATGACATCGTCATCGTCGATGAGGTTTCGATGGTCGACGTACCGCTCATGGCCGAACTGCTGCGCCGCATCGACTTGGCCCGCACACGGCTGATTCTCGTCGGGGACCACAACCAGCTCCCACCGGTGGGGCCAGGAAATGTGCTGCGCGACATCATCGCCCACCGGCTCGTGCCGCTGGTCGTGCTCGATGAGGTCGTCCGCCAAGCCGGCGTCCTGAAGGCCAACAGCGCCGCCATTTTGCGCGGCGTTATCTCCCCCACCGCTACCAACGATCCAGCCTGGACCGTCGTCGACGTGTTCCGCGATCCGCTCCCGATCCAGGCGTTCCTGCGCGATCTGGTGCTGAAGCAACTGCCGCAGCGCCTCGGCGTCGATCCCATCCGCGACGTCCAAATCATCACCCCCACCCATCTGGGCGCGCTCGGCACAAAGGCGATCAACCAGATGATGCAACATCTGCTGCATGGCGATCCAGGTCGCAAGTTCGCCATCGGCGACAAAGTGATCCAGACCAGCAACGACCACGAGCTGGGCGTCATGAACGGCACGATCGGCCGCGTCATGGATTACGAGCCCGGCGCTGAGGGCGGGTATTCGATCCACTTCGACAGCGTTGGCGCGCGACGGATCAAGGGCGACGCGGTTCACGATGTCCAGCTCGCCTATGCCCTCACAGCACACAAAGTGCAGGGCAGCGAGTTCCCCTGCGCCGTTGTGCTCTGCCATCGCTCGCATTACTTCGCCGACCGCAACTGGCTCTACACCGCGGTAACGCGCGCCGCGAAATCCTGCGTGCTCGTTGGCGATCCGTGGGGCCTCCGCAACGCCGTCCGCAAGAACCAGGTGATCCATCGCCGAACATTCCTGGATCGGTGGGCGCGGGCGCCCGTCCGCACCACTCGGACCAGTCAGGACCATGCAAATGCCTGATTCGGCCGTCACCTTCGACGTGCAGCGTCTGGCGGGCTATGTACCCCCCTACCTGCGCGAGCGCGCCCACTGGGTCTGCTGGGAGTACGCGCAGCGCAAGGGCCGCCGGACGAAGTGTCCCATCAGCCCCACCCGCGGCGGGAGAGCGTCGTCGGTCGATTCGAAGTCCTGGGGCACGTTCGAGCAGGCCATCACCGTTTGCCAAGCCGCGCGGCTCGGGGGAGTCGGATTTGTGTTCAGCGCCGACGATCCCTTCGCCGGCGTCGACCTCGACAACTGCATCGACCCCGCCACCGGCCAACCCAAGCCGTGGGCCCAGGCGATTCTCGATCGCTTGGACAGCTACAGCGAAATCAGCCCGTCGGGCGCAGGCGTCAAGATTTTCGTCCGCGCCTCCAAACCCGGCCCGCGCTGCAAGACCGGGTACGAAGACGGCGCGATCGAGATGTACGACCGCGACCGATTTTTCACGCTCACGGGCCAGAGCCTGCACGATCCGCCCAAAGCCGTCGAGGAGCGGCAAGTTGCAGTCGATGCGTTGTACACGCAGGTCTTCGGGCCACCAGAGACAGCGCCAGCGTCAATATCGACACCGTCTCCAAAAAACGATCCTGTGCGTCTGGCAGACGACGAGATCATCCGTCTGGCCTGCGCCAGCAAGAAATCCGGCCCGAAGTTCGCGTCGCTATGGGCTGGACGCTGGAACGAATTCTTCAACTCGCGCAGTGAAGCGGATGCATCGGTCGTCTTCACGCTGGCTTTTTTCACCAAGGACGCCGGCCAGATCGACCGCATCTTCCGCCGCTCGGCGCTGCTGCGCGAGAAATGGGACGAACTGCACGGCCCGCAGACGTACGGCGCGCTGACGATCGCCAAAGCGCTGGCCACGGTGAGCGGCCAGTATCAGCCGCGGAGATCATCGAAGAACCGCGCGGCGAAGCCGTCGACCACCGCGACCGCCCTGCCGGCGCCATCCGAGCGGCCACAGATTCAGGGCAACGAGCGTCAGCTGCGAGATATTCGTCGTGACGCCCTCGCCGCGCTCTACGCCGCCAATCGCCCACCGCGCCTGTTCCACCGCGCCGGCGGAATCGCCCGCATCGACTTCGTCCAGCAAGCACATGACGGCGCCGTGCCGCGCGTCCAGCAGTTCGATCCCGACGCGCTGCGCGGCGAGCTGACCAATGTCGCGGACTGGTTCACACTGAAACACGGCAAGCAAGGCGACTACATCGCGCCCGACTTGCCGCCGCTGGCGATCGCCCGCGACCTCCTGGCGCAGCCTGCACTCGACCTCCCGCCGCTGCACGGGGTGATCACGTGCCCGACGTTCGCCGCCGACGGCAGCCTCATCTTCGAAAACGGCTATCACCCGGCCAGCGGACTATGGCATCATCGCACGCTGACCGACCTCCCTCCGATTCCCGAGGCACCAAGCCGCGCCGTGATTGCGGAGGCTCGGACGCTCCTGCTCGACATCCTGGCCGACTTCCCGTTCGTCGATGACGCCGGCCGCGCCAACGCGATGGCGCTCCTGCTCCTGCCGTTCGTGCGGCCGCTGATCGCCGGCCCGACGCCGCTGCATGCCGTCGACGCGCCGTCGCCCGCCACCGGCAAGGACCTGCTCGTGAAAGCCGCGTTGCTACCCGCCCTGGGCCGTGAGATCGGCGCAACCACCACCGCCAAGGACCCGGACGAGTGGCGTAAGAAAATCACAGCGGCGCTCGTCAGCGACTGCCCCGCCATCCTGTGGGGCAACGTCGCACACCGCTTGGATAGCGAGCATCTGGCGGCTGTTCTCACGGACACGCTCTGGCGTGATCGGCAGCTCGGCCACACACGCGAGTTGCTGCTGCCCAACCGCGCGGTCTGGACCGCCACCGGGAACAACCTGGCATTCAGCCGGGAACTCACCCGCCGCGTGGTCTGGATTCGGCTGGACGCGCGCATGGAGACGCCCGAGCAGCGCTCGAATTTTCGGCACCCGGATCTGCTCCGCCACGTGCGCGATCATCGAGCCGCGCTCGTTCACGCCGCGTTGATTCTGGTCCGCGCCTGGCTGGCAGCTGGCCGCCCTGGCGGCAGACAGACGATGGGTTCGTTCGAGAACTACGTCCGCATCATGGGCGGCATCCTCGAGGTCGCGGGGATCAGCGGATTCCTAGCCAATGCCGACGAATTGCGAACGCGCGCGGATGGCGAATCGACTGAATGGCGTGCCTTCGTGCAAGCCTGGTGGGAGCAGTGGAAAGAGTCGTGGGTCGGCGTGAGCGATCTCGCCAAACTGCTCTGGACCGAGGATGGTCGCCGAAGCGACCTACTCCTGGGAATCATCACCAGCGAACGCGAGCGCGGCGCCGTCACCCAGCTCGGGAAGCGCCTGTCCGCGAAGCGCGAATGCGTGATCGGCGGCCTGCGCATCACGGTGAGCACGCAACTCGACAAGTCCGGGCGTCTGCAATACCGCGTCACGCCCGTGGAACCGCTCACCAGTCGGCAGACTTCGGCAGACTTCAAAAGCGAAGTCTGCCATGAAGTCTGCCACGACAAGTCTGGCAATATCAATGAGTTACAACACGACGGCAGACATGGCATACTTTTTCCCGTATCCCCGCACATGTGTGTGGGCGCGCACGCGCACGCACACGCGCACGCGCAGGAAGCAGGATCGCCCAAAAAGTCTGCCATGTCTGCCGATGCGGCGCAACCTGCGGAGTTACCGACAGTTAGCTCGGCAGACTTCAAGGCAGACTTCCGGCAGACTTCGAATGAGCCCGCGCTGAAGTCTGCCAGCCGCCCTGCTGCGAACCACAGTGCCGCTTGGTTTACCGGCAACGGCGACCCAATATCCCGATCCATGCTCGAACTGGTGCAGCCGCGCGAGGGGTGGACGCCGCGGGACTGGCACAACCGATTGCGCCAGCTCGCCCAGCTCTGCGAGGACTTGAACCCGGAGCGCGCCGCCGAACTGCGACAAGCAGCCGCGCTCATGTCGAAACCACCGGGAGAGCGCGCATGAGTCCAAGTGCGCAATCTCATCTTGGACCCGATCACGCGGGCGGCCAACTCGGACCGGTCGCCAGCGGTTCCTCCCGGGCCAAAAAACGCCCAAAACGTCCGCGGAACGCCGCGCGAATCCGGTCTGACTTTGTTTTTCACGTGGGGATTGCCGCGCCGGGCCGCCACAGGACGCGATCCGGGGCGTTTGGGGCGATCCGGGCAGGCCCGGACCTGCCGACGTTCCACCCGGCACCCGCCCGGCGTCCCGGCCGCCCGGGCGCGCACGTTTTCGCCGAACGGCATATGTAAATGTGTAGAGCCATGCGGCGTGCCAAGCCGTGGTTAGCCGGGACACGGACAGGCGGGGCATGGCGAGGTAAGGATCGGCGTGGCCCGGCGCTGCACGTGAATGGAGTTTTCGGCATGGATGCGAACAACGGATCGTGGACGACTGACGGCGGCGGCACAACGGCGATCGGCCCCGAGGTCACGAACGGCGGCGCAAACGCCATCGCAGCGGAGCAGCCCTACGTGGCCACGGTGACCGTGAAGGGGACGGCCGACCTACTGCTACACCGCTGGAACTGCGAGGCGGTCGATGCGAAAGCGCGCGCCGCCAAGGGCAGCACCACAAAAAAGAGTGATGACCTCGAGAGCTACGTCTATCGCGATGACGACGGGCACCTGGCCCTGCCGGGCGAGTACCTGCGCCAGTCCATCATTGCTGCCGCAAAATTCAAGCAAGACCCGCGCTCGCCGCGTAAGAGCGCGGTGGACCTTTTCAAGGCGGGGCTGGTCAGCACCACGCCGCTGGCCAAACTCGGGCCGCAGGCGCTGAGCAAGTGGCATTACGAGGATCGTCGCCGCGTTCTCGTGCAGCGCTCGGCGATCACGCGCGTGCGTCCGGCAATCAGACAAGGCTGGGAAATCGCCGTCGATCTGATGGTGCTGCTGCCCGAGTACATCACACCCGAGTTGCTGCTGGACACGATCGGCGCCGCGGGGCGACTGGTCGGGTTGGCGGATTTCCGACCGACGTATGGCCGGTTCGCGGCGACCAGGTTCGAAATACGCACGGAGGCGTAGCGAGTTGATCCTTACACGGCCCGGCGAGCTCAGGTGTGGCCGGGCGCGGCTTGGCCGGGCATAGCGCGACGAGGCAAGCGAAGGCACGGTGCGGCAAGCAGCGGAATGGCGTGGTCCCTCACGACACGGAGGTCGAGAGATGCAGATTGAGACAATCCCGATTGATGAGATTCGGGAGTATGAGCACAACCCACGGGACAACGAGGCAGCGGTTGAACCCGTGCTGGAATCCATGAAGGCATTTGGTTTTCGCAACCCCGTGCTCCTGGACAAGGACAACATCCTGGTAGCCGGGCACACGCGGATCAAGGCGGCGCGCCGGCTGGGTCTGAAGGAAGTACCGGCGATCCGCATCACCGACTTGTCGCCCGAGTTGATTCGCGGTCTGCGCGTGGCCGACAACCGCACGGGCGAAGTCGCGAAGTGGGATTTTGAGCTGCTGTCCGTAGAGTTAGCCGAGCTGCAGGGCGCCGGCCTTGACTGGTCGCTGCTCGGTTTCGACGCGGACGAGCTCGCCCAGCTACTCGGCGGCGAGGTCAAGCCGGGCTTGTGCGATCCCGACGACATCCCGGCCCCGCCCGATGCCGCGACCACGCAGCCGGGCGACCTGTGGTTGCTCGGCGATCATCGGCTGCTTTGTGGCGACAGCGGCGCGGCGGCGGATCTGGATCGGCTGCTCGATGGCGCGCCGATCCATCTCGTCAACACCGATCCGCCTTACAACGTGAAGGTCGAGCCGCGCTCGAACAATGCCATCGCGGCCGGCAACAGCTCGTTCCCAGAGGCCAAGCGGACTCACCATCAGTCGTTCGATGTGGCGCGGCAGGGAGAAAAGAAGGCGACCACTCGGAAGCTGCGGCCGAAGGATCGGCCGCTCGCGAACGACTTCGTCACCGACGAGCAGTTCGACCGACTGCTCGACGCGTGGTTCGGCAACATCGCCCGCGTGCTGCTGGCGGGGCGCGGCTTCTACATCTGGGGCGGCTACGCGAATCTCGGAAACTACCCGCCCTTCCTCAAGCGACATGGTTTGTATTTCAGCCAGGGCATCGTGTGGGACAAGGAGCACCCTGTCCTGACGCGCAAGGACTTCATGGGCGCATTCGAGATTTGCTTCTATGGATGGCGCGAAGGGGCGGCCCATCTGTTCCTCGGCCCAAACAACGCGACCGACCTGTGGCACATTAAAAAGGTCAACCCGCAGTCGATGTGCCACTTGACGGAGAAACCGACCACTCTTGCCCAGCGCGCGATTCAGTACTCCAGCCGCCCCGGTGAAAACGTGCTGGACCTCTTCGGCGGCAGCGGCTCGACGCTGATCGCGGCAGAACAGACCGGGCGACGGGCGTTCCTAATGGAGCTCGATCCGCTGTATTGCGATGTGATCTGCGAACGCTGGTGCCAATTCACGGGCAAGGAGGCCATCCGTGTTAATACTGAAGGAAATCAGACCCCGCGATCCAAACTCGTCGGCCCGGGGGCGCGGGGGTAACCGCAAGCGGCGGAGCTTCAAGATCTGTCCGGCTTGCCTGGGCATCTTCGGACCCGTGAGGCGCTTGGCGCAACGTTTCTGCTCGACGGGCTGCAAGGTCAAATCGCAAACGACCGGGCGCCGTCGCCTGCGCGGAACTACTCGCAAGGCTAAGAACGCCCAGAGTCTGCTGCGCTACCACGTTCGGCGGGGCAATCTGGTTCGCCCCGCACGGTGCGAGGAGTGCGACGTAAGCAGCCGACGGATCGAAGCTGCGCATCACGACTACGACCAGCCCCTGCGCGTGCGCTGGTTGTGTCGATCATGCCACGTGCGGTGGGACAAGCGGCAACCGAAAGGAGCGACATTTGTCGTGTGTTCTCGCGTCAACTCGGCGGCGCGGGCCGAGGACGCACCGGAGCGCGGATTGTGAACTGCGATGTATCAGCCGCTATTGACGCGGAAGTACTCCGCGATGCGCGCCTTGTCTGCGCGACTCTGGGCGACATCCAGAACGAGTTCGACCAACGCGTCTTCATCCGCGTCGACTGCCACGCCGTTCATCTCGAGGAATACGAGCGCCGTCGCCGTTCCGGTGCGCTTGTTGCCGTCGACAAACGGGTGGTTTTGCACGATGTGGAAAAGGTAGGCCGCGCCCATCTCGTAGAGGTCGCGATGCAGGAACTCTCCGCCAAAGGTCGCCCGCGGCATCGCCAGCGCCGATTCCAGCAGCCCTGCATCGCGGATCGACGCAGCACCGCCGTAACGTTCGATCTGGTCGGCGTGGATGTAGAGCACCTCTTCCAGTTCCAGGAAGTCCGGCTGCACGGCGCGCTACTCCGCGAGCTTCTTCAGCGCGCGGCCGTAGCGCTGGTTGGTCTTCTGAAGCGCCGCGCTCAGGCGCTCGCGACGCTTCGGGTCGGCCGCCGGCGTGATGGTCAGTGTTTTTCCGTCGGTGCTGAGCTCCAGTTGCGTCTCGGGCGTGATCTTCAGCAGGTCGAGGATGGCGCGATCGATGATCAACGCGTAACTGTTGCCGTGCTTGGTCAGCGTCTTCCGCATGCGGTCGTCCTCCAGGTACTACGAGGTATATCCATTGTATATCGACCGGACGCCAGCGGCGACTTCGGCGGGCCAGAAAACGCGTCGCCCTCCGCCCGTTCCCTCAGAACCGCGCGTTTCTCGGTCGGTGATCCCCAAAAACGATCGTTTCGGAGCGGCGCGACGCCGGCTCCCGCCCACATGCCGGAGAGACACCTCGGCGCCATCGGCCGAGGTGTCACAGTTGGGATCGAAGGCTTGTCGTCGCTCAGTCCGACTCGTCCGCGCCTTCCAGTGGGACGGCCCGACCGCATGCGGCCAGCGCATCTAGCAGCGCCTGCCATTCAGCGCTGGTCACCATCCCGTTGCTGCGGGCGTCGAGCAGCGCGGCCGCGGCTTCGATCAGTTGGTCGACCGTTTCGGGGGTCGGCGTGGTCATCGGCCACCGCCTGCGTACTCGAATTGCCCGCGGTCCGTCTTCTTGAACCGCGCCTCGCTGCCCTTTTGCTGAATTTCTCGAAGCAGCGCGCTGTACAACGTGGCCGCCGGCGTCTTGCCGTTGGGGCTGCTCCACAGTCCCTGGTCGGCCATCGCCGTGATCAACTCCTGGCTGCGCATCGGCTTGCCGGCCTTGCGCAGCACCTCGGCCGCCGCGTCAAGGGCGCTGCGGCGCTTGGGCTTGTCGCCCGCGGCAGGCTTGCGCTCAGCCTTCGGCTTCGTCGCGATCTTCGTCGCGCCCTTCGTTGCGGCCGCAGTCTTCACGCCCTTGCCCTGCTTCGCGGTCGTCTTCGTCGTCTTCGTGCTCTTCTTCATCGCGGTCTCCTTCGGGTTGCCTCGTCAGGCCCGGGTCTCCAGCGCCCGGGCGACGCGCGCTTGGCGCGCGTTTCGGCGCTACTCGGCCAGGAACTCCTCGATCCGTTCGCGCTCCATGCCCGACAGTCCCTCGACCAGGTCGATCAGCGAGGTGCGGACGTAGTCGAGCGTGCCGGGGTAGTCCCAGCGCTGCGGCTCGGCCGCGGCCTTCTGGTCGAACTTCTCGAGCTCGAGTTCGAGCACGTCGACCAGCCGAGCGATGTCGGCGCGGCGGGCGGCGTAGGTCTGTGCGGCGGTGGGCTTGGGTCCGTTCGTGGCCATGGGCGTTGCTCCTTGCGGGACGCGGCGTGCGTCCGGACACATGGAGCCATGGGTTCGCCCCGGAATCCACTCGCATGGCGAGGATTTCCAGGAATCCTTGCAGCGATGGAACGGATAGTCCGAGTCGGCGGCGAGAGCGCTCTCGGAAGCGTCGGGTGCGGCGTTGGTTGCCGGACGGCCAACCCCGTCGCCCCGTGGCCAACGGGGCGCGTTTTGGGCCTACCCGGGCGGGAGGCGGCCTAGATGGCGGAGCGCGACGCCAAGTTGAACCCGGCGGGATTGCCGCTGGCGGACGCGGCCCGGCTGCTGAGCGCCGCCGGCGCTCCGGCCAGGAGGACGGCTATTTCGCACCGCGCGACGCACTTCCGGGCGCAGTGCCTGGCGAGGGTTCCGGATGAACAACGGTGGTGATCAATAGTTCGGCGTCCCACTGCTCAGCTTGGCCGTTCCGGGCAGACCGCACCGCCAGTGCGTCGAGTCGCCGTCCGCCGTCATTACCTATCAACGCATGCGCAATGCGGACGATCTGTTCCAGCGACACATCGGCGAGAGTAATGCGTTCGTTCGTTCGCATTAGAGGCGTGTTTGAGATGGGCCGCGGCGCATCGGGAATGACGCTGGACAGCCGTTCCGCGCTGATACCGGCTCGGCGGAGGATTTCGGGAAGGAAGGAGGCAACGCCCGTCACCGCCGAATCGGCGAGCAAATGCACTGGCTTGCTGGTTGCGGTCTCAATCCGCCCGGCTTTCAGGATCGACGCGCTGGTGGCGAGGCTGGCCGATCGATTTTGCCGGGCATTCCACGCGGTTTCGGAGATTGCCACGCGCCGGGCGAGATAGGCGACGCAGACCAATGCGGCGAGGTTGGCCAGTGCCAAGAGGCTCATGAGGCGATGCGGAGTGCCGGCGGCGGTCGTTTTCATGGCTGCTTCGTCTCCGCTGCGAATCGAGCGACGAGGGAGAGCCGGACACCGCCCTCGCGGAGCCGGTCGGTGCGGGGTGGTGGGCAGATCAGGGTGGGTTGTGCGTCGAGCGCCTTCGCGATGCGTTCGGCGTCGGCGTGCTCGCGGGTGCTGCCGCGCAGGCTGAGAGAACGGTCGTCGATCCGCAGTTCGTCGACCTGCAGGCGCAAGTCGCTCGGTATCGCGTTCAGGACTTCCGCCAGCGCCAGTAGCGGGTCGACCGCGTCGGGGGAGCTTTCACGGCGTGACTTGGCTTGCGCTTCCCAGTGCTTGCGAGCAGCCTGGATTCTCAAGCCGGGGGCGCTGGGAGTCGGCTCGTTGGGGAAGACCTGTCGAAATAGCGATACTTCCCACTCCGCCAACTGCGCCGATTGGCGCTCGCGATGCCAGGCGCGAATTCCCAGGGACGCCGCCAGCAGGACCAGCGACGCCAACGAGGCAATCAGCAATCGCTGCACCGAACGGTGAAGCGGCGCTGCGTCAACGGTCAGTCGCTCGGCCCCCAGGTTGAACCGCACGCATGCTCCAGAGTGGACAATGGACCCGGAATGGACCGCAGCGACGCCCGACAAATGCCGCCGGAACTCCGCCAACTCCGCTTCTGAGGTGATGCCGTTGAATTCGATCGCGTCCGCGGAGAGCTCTTCTCGTGCTTGCAGGGCGTGGCAGCGTTCCTCCAGCGGCGTGTCGACTGCGAAGCGAAGGACGACCGCGCTCATCGGACCGGCCGGATTAGTCGATACCGCGGCCCAGTGATCGGCGTCACAGGTCACGCACGTTCGCCCCGTTTCAGTCGCTGCCGGCCGAGCCAGGCGCAGCTCGACCGCGTCAAAAACAATGCCTGCCTGCGCTGCGGCGGCGCATAGGCGATCAAGGGCCGCGTGGGGGATGGCCGCGCTGAGGTAGGTCGTGGGTCCAACGCGTTGGAAGTCGCATGCCAGCGCATCGATATCCTCGGGCAGGAACTCCTCCAGTGCATAGCGCAGCGCCGCGCGGCTCGGGCGACGCTGCGGTAGCTCGAAGCGTTGCAGGTAGCACCAGGAGGCCGGGACGATGAGCGACTGGACGCGACGCTGCGACTGTCCGTCCATCAAATCGTTCAGGGCTGCCGCGAGTTCTTCGCTGGTCGCGTCGCGAGTGGCGGAGGTCGCCGTCACAGTGCGAACGACCTGGCCATCGGCGGCTAGCCGCACTTCCCGATCCAGTATGACGACGTGGCGTTCGCGGCTCATGGCATCGCCTCGGCGATCTGGGCGTACCAGGGCACGGTCAGGCTAAGCGTTTGGTCGCCTTGCCTAAGTTCGATACGGCCGCGTTCGATTTTCGCCACGGTGAAGGCGGCGATCGCGTCGCCTTCGGCCACAAGCAACGTCGCGCCGTCGCCGCTTCGCACCACGGCATAGGACTCCGCCCCGCCCAGCGCCGTCGCGATCAGTTGCAGATTTGTAGTCGGCGGCGCCGCCTGAGGCGCTTCGGGAACGGGCGGCGGGTCAAAAAGCGGTTGCTGCAGTGGGCGCTGACAGAGTCGGAAGAGCTGATCTGCATCGAGCGGTTGCGGCTCGGCGGACTGAGAGGCGGGATTCGAGGTCGAAACCTGTGAAATCGGCGGCGTCCACGGCGCGGGCGGCCAGGCCAGCCACGTCGCCAGCCCCACGCTTCCCGCCGCGATGGCGCGGGAGGTCCAGTCGAGCAGCGTCACGCGTGGATTCATGGGGCAACCTCCCAACGGGCGACCACCTGTGAAGGGTCACGACCGTCGAGGAGCACATAGCTCTGTCGCGATCGGGCGTGAATCGTGGTGCGGATCAGCGCGCTGAAGGTAAGCGGTTCCGAGGTGAGGCGACCCTGGACCTCCTCGGCCCGCCTGGCGTCGAGACCGAGCTCTGCGATGACCTCCTCCAAATGCCTGCGATTGCCGTTCGATTGCAACCGTTGGGCGATCCGCGTGCCAAGCCCGGATTCGAGGTCGGCGAGTGCCGCCTCCAGCACCGGGACTACCGCGCGGCGGGCGTGGATTCGGACGGCGTGGGCGGTGAGGTAGCGACTCCACACACGTTGCTGATCCGGGTCGCCATAGAGCGCGGGGTCCCCGCATTCTTCGAACACGTCTTCGATACTGCCGATTCTGGCTCCGAGTCTTTGGTCCTCGAAGGCACTCTTGGATGCGCGTCGCGGCAAACCAGGTAGCGCAAGTGCCATCTGAAGCTGGTTGATTGGATCCGGATTGGGCTGCCCCTCGGATTGCATCGCGACGAGTCGTAATGGGAACTTCGCCGACTCGTCTTGGAGCAGGACGCGAACTGACGCCTGCCCGAGCTGGAATTCGATGTTGGCGGCGTTTTCGCGATCGAGTGACTCGGTGATTCCCCGCTGCTCTGATAGCAGCACCGGCAGCAACGCAACGACGGACTCCACTGCCAGGTCATGCTGGATATCGATCAGTTCGTCGTGAGCGCGCAGCGCCGCCAGGCCGCTCCACTGTGCCAACGGCGCGATCAGCGCCGCCGCGAGCGTGAGGGCAAACAGCGTCAGCGCTAAGAGCATTGCACGGCGCTTAGCGTGCTTGGTGGTGCCGCCAGGGCGGCGGCCGGATCGGAAAAACATGCCGTGTGACCTCATCCTGCGGCTCAAACCGGATCTCCACCGCGATGGCGACCACGGGCCACGCGGCTTCCGTGCGGCGCTCCGCGTGCCACTCACGGCCGTCGAAGGCGCGAATTTGTAGTTCCTCAACCGAGCCTCCCAGCGGCATCGAAGCGGCGTCGGGTCCATCGAATGCGCCGCGCGGATGTTCCATGCGGACGATGCGGGCGGCATGGCCGGCGTCAGGAACTAGGGCGAAGCGCACTCGCGTTTGCTCGCGGGGCACCAATCGGGTGGAATGCATGGCGTTGACCGTGTCAAACGTCAGCGAACCATCTCTGAGATCGATGGCCGCTCCCGGACCTGCCGCGCGCAGATCATCGGCCAGGATTCGCAGTGGCGCAGCGAGAAGGTCCTGGCCCCGGGCTTGTTGCATGAACCGGTCGTGCAGCTGCCGGCTACGCACGACCAGCCCCAACACCGCGGTGAGCAGCAGGACCCCGAGCGCCATGGCGACCACCACTTCGATCAGCGTGAAGCCGCGGCGACCACAAGGGAGTAGTTGAGATGCCCGCGTCATCGGTCATCCCCCGGTCGCGGATCGGGCACGAGCCAGCTCCAGCTTGCGACTTCCAGCCATTCTTCCTGTTCTCGCTGGAATACCACCAGTCGCACTTCGGTCGGGATCACGTCGGCGGCGATGCGGGCGGGCTGGGCCGAACGCTCCCAGCGCAACTCATCCGACCACGAGCCCGTGGCAGGCAAGGTCACCGGGACGCGCGCGATGCGCCACTCCCAAAGCAAATCCTGCACAAGGCCCGCGACTCGCTGGCGCTGAGCAGTCAGGCGGGTTTGCCGCACCACTGCGACTTGCACCTGCAAGGTGGATACGCCCAGTAGCGCCAACAGGGCCAAGGCCGCGATGGTCTCCAGCAGTGTGAAGCTGCGGGCAGTCGCGCTGTGTCTCACGGCCGTTCCTCCACCACGCGCTGCAGGCTGTCACTCAGGCCATCGTGTTGCAATTTCAGGAGGCGGGCGCCGGCCCGCAGTTCGACCCGCCACGGCAGCGCAACGCCGCTGGGACCGATGCGCAGGATCAAGCGATCTTTGGATGCTGACTCGGCGGATCTCCCGTCGCTTTGTGGGGTCGCGTCGAGCGCGACGCGCTCGATCTGCACGCCACGAAGGATATGCCAGTCGTTCGGTGCCCCGTTCGCCCGCGTGCGGACCCAACGCCAGCGCTGGCCGCGACGGTCGATCTCCAACCAAGTGTGGGCGTGATGCAGCCGGCTCCAGTAGCGTGCCGAACGCAAGGCCGACTCCAGGTCGACTTGCGCTCCGTGCAGGCGGGCCGTATCCGTCGCGCTCAGCAGCGAAGCGGAGAGCAGCGTCGCCGCCAGGCCGATCAGGATGGTCGCGATCAGCACCTCGACCAGCGTGAAGGCGTCCGCTGCGCGGAGTTGCGGCTGTGCAGAGCGACATAAGCGCTCCACGCGCCTCATGGCCCGCTCTCCTGCCAGCTGGTGATGTCGGCGCCCGCCCCCTCGCCGCCCTCGGCCCCATCCGCGCCGAGCGAGAAAACATCGAAAGAACCATGCAATCCGGGCTGCAAATACTCATAGGGATGGCCCCAAGGATCCTTCAGATCGCCGCCCCGCAGCAGACCGTCGGGATGAGCGGGAGTCTTGGCGATGAGCACCGCCAGCCCCTCCTGCGGCGTGGGATAGCGGTTGTTCTCCAGGTAGTAGAGCTCCAGCGCCGCCACGATCTGCGCCACCTCCTGCCGGGCCGCGTTCTGCTTGCCGCTCACCAGATAATCCCGCACCGAGATCGTGACCGTCGTCGCCAGGATGCCGAGGATCACGACCACCACCATGACTTCAACCAGGGTCATGGCGCGGCGATGCAAACTGCTTTTTTTCGCCGCGATGATTCGCGGCCGGTGATGCCGCTGAGCGAGACCATTCATGCGGGAGAAGGCCGAGCGATGGTTCATTGCACGACTCGCGTGGTTTCCAGGATGGGGAGGACGGTGGCGAAGACCACCAAGCCGATGATCAGGGCCAACCCGACAATCAGGGCCGGTTCGAGAATTGCCAGCAGTCGCGTCTGGCTGACCTGCACTTCGCGCTCATAACCGGTCCGCAGCTGCACCAGCATGTCGGGCAGCGACCCGCTCTGCTGGCCGACGGAGAGCAGTTGAATCACCAGCGGCGGCATCAGCCCCGACACTTCCAGCGGCGCGGCGATGTCCTGCCCGGCCTCCACGCCGCGCGCCACGGCGTCCAGTTCATCGGTAAAAATCGAATCGGGTAACGCATCGCGCACCGTGCGGACCGCGGCCACGAAGCGCACATCGGTCTTCAGCAGCGTGGCCAGCATCATGCAAATGCGCGCGATCCAGGCCTTGCGGTAGAGATCGCCGAAGATTGGCACTTTCAAGAGCGTTCTTTGCAATCGGCGACGCGTGGCCCCGTTGCGCAGCGCTGCCCCGAGCGTGAACAGGGCCAACACGACACCGGCAGCCAGCAGCCATCCCCAATGAATGAGGAATCCGCTGACAGCCTGCAACAATCGCGTCGGCCACGGGAGCGAACGCCCTGCCGACTCCAACACCTCGATGAGTTGCGGCACGACGTAGGTCGACAAGAAGATCACCACCCCGGTCCCGACGGTGATCAGGATCGCGGGGTAGATCAAGGCCGTGAACAACTGCGACCCGGTCCGCTCGCGGCTCGACTCGCAGTCGGACAATTCTCGCAGCGCCTGCGGCAGACTGCCGGCGCTCTCACCGACGCCGACAATTGCGAGCGCCAGCCGGTCGAACCAGAGCGGGTGAGAGGCCAGTGCCTCGCGCAAGCCGCTGCCGCGTCGGATCGATTCCTCCACCTGCTGGATGATGGGCCGCAGCGCGCCGCGCTGCTGCTTGCGACAGACCGCCAGCGATTCGGCCAGCGGCACGCCCGCATCGAGCAAGACCTGCAAATTGCGCCACAATTCAGCCACGGCGCCGGCCGAACGGCCACCGAATCGCCCGCGAGCTACCGCCGCTTTGGGGCGAACTTCGTCGATGCGCGTCGGGCGCAACCCTTGGCGGCGCAGCAGAGCCCGGGCCGCGGGGGCACTCTCGGCCGTCACCGTGCCGCGGGCAGGCTGCACGCGCGCGTCCAGCGCCTCATAGCCGTAGACCGGCATCGGTCCGCTCCTCGCTGACCCCGTCGTCGGCGTGGGTCACCCGCAAGACCTCGTCGGGCGTAGTTCGCCCGGAGGCGACCAGCGCTGCGCCGGCGGCCCGCAGACTGCGCATCCCGCTGCGTCGCGCACAATCGCGCAACGCGCTCGCGGGAGCGCGTTGATGAATCAACGCGCGAACGGCCTCGTCAACGACGAGTAGCTCAAAGAGCGCCACGCGACCCCGGAAGCCCGTACCGGAACAACTGTCGCATCCCTGTCCGCGCCGATACTCGCTGACCGCTCGATCGAAGGGCAGCGCCTGTCGCTGCTCGGACGCCAGCGGCTGAGCGGTCGCACAGGCCGGGCAGACCAGTCGCACCAGCCGCTGCGCGCCGACGCCCAGCAATGCATCGGCGACGAGATAGGGTTCCAGCCCGAGATCGAGCATTCGCGCCACGGCGCCAACCGAGTCGTTGGTATGCAGCGTGCTCAGCACCAAATGGCCCGTGAGCGCGCTCTGAATCGCCAGCCGGGCCGTCTCCTGGTCGCGGATCTCGCCCACCATGATCACGTCCGGATCCTGCCGCAGCAGACTGCGCAGCCCGGCCGCGAAGGTCAGCCCCTTGCGGGTGTTGATCTGCGTCTGGCTGATGCCCGGCAGGTCATATTCGATCGGGTCTTCCAGCGTGACCACGTTCAACGCGCGGTAGTCGATCTTCTGCAGCGCAGCGTAGAGCGTGGTGCTCTTGCCGCTGCCGGTCGGCCCGGTCATCAGGAAAATGCCATGCGCCCGGCCGATCAGCGACGCGAACTGCGGCAGCATCGCCGCCGGCATTCCCAGCTCATCAAGCGAATAGAGCCGTGCCCCCTTGTCGAGGATGCGCACCACCACCCGCTCCCCATAGGCCGTCGGCAGGCTGGCAATGCGCAGGTCGATCGTGCGGCTGCCGATGCGGACCGTCGCGCGGCCATCCTGCGGCAGGCGTTTTTCGGCGATGTCCATGCCGCCCAGGACCTTGATGCGCGAGGTGATTTCCTCCTGGACGTGCTTGGGCACGATCTTGTAGTCCATTAGCACGCCGTCGATCCTCAGCCGCAGCAGCAGGTCCTCGACGCGCGGATGAACATGCACGTCTGAGGCGCGGCGCTGAATGGCTTCGAACAGCACCATGTTGACCAGTTCGATCACCGGCGCTCGCGACTGACGATCGAGTAGATCGCCCTCGAACTGCAGCGGCTCGGCGTGCGATTCGCCGTGCCCATTCAGGTCGACCAGCAGGCGGCCCACGTCCACATCCTGGGCCGCGTAGGCCGCGTTGATGGCCGCCTGGAGCGCGTCGCGGTCGACGACCATGGGTCGGGTCTCCAGCCCGAGGGTCAGAGCCAGATTGTCAATCACGGAGCGGGACTTGAGATCAGCGCAGGCGACCAGCACCACGCTTTTGCGCTCGCTTTCGACGCCGAGCAGCGCATGCTGTCGAGCAAAGTGGATCGGGACGCGCTCGATGAAACGGGGGTGGGGCCGACGTAAGTCGACAACCGGCGAATCGCTTGCAATCGGTGCGGCCTGGCTCATCGCATCAACTGATATTGCGGCGGCGGCAGGCCGTCGCTCACTTCGGCCCGCTTCAGGTCCTTACCGCTCAGGTACTTCAAATCTTCGAACTCCGTAGCGCGCAGGATGGATGGACGGATAAAGGCATAGAGCCGCACCTTGCTCTTGCTATTGGAGCGGTTGCCCAGCAGCGCCCCCAGGATCGGCACATCACCCACCAGCGGCAGTTGACTGACCGCCTCGGCTAGCGTCTCGCTCAACAAGCCGCCCACCACCACGGTGTGACCATCCGGTACCCGCACCGTGCTGCTGATCGTGTCCGAACTGCGCGGCGGCGGAACCGCGGCCGAGCCCGCACCGGTGAAAGAACTCACCGTCAGGTCATACTTCAATTCGAGGTGATCGCCCTCAGCGATGTGCGGCTCGATCGAGAGCTGCGTGCCGGCCTTGGCAAAGCCGGCAAAGGCCGTCGTCGCGACCGTGTCGGAGGCGTTCACGCTCGTGAAGGGCGACTCGGCCACACTCTCGATCCGACCCGTGGCGTTGTCATCGACCAGGATTTTCGGGGCCGAAAAGACGCGCGTGTTGCCGCGCGTTTGCAGCGCATTCACGATCAGCGGCACCTCATCGGGTGCCAGAAGGATCCCCGAGCCGCCCGGCATGACCGTCACCCGCCGCCCGCCGGTGGTGGTGTCGATGGTTGACATCCCGAACGACGTGAAGAGCAGGAAATCCCACGGATCGCCCAGATCGGCGGTCGAAAGCTCGACGCCGAGATTGAGACTGTCCTCGACGCTGATCGAGACTAGCGTGACCTCGACCAGCACCTGCGGCCGGCGACGATCGAGCGACTCAATCAACGACTTGATTTGCTCATGAATCGCCGGCGTCGCCACGGCGATGATGGAATTCGTATGCTCATCCAGCGCTAGCGAATAGCCATCGCCTTGAATCGCGATCGACGCAGCGGCTGAGCCGCTCGCACCGCCTGACGATGTTGCGGAGCTTCCGGAACGCGCATTTCCTTCAATCGACGCCGTACTTAATCCGCTATTGCCTGCCTGCGCTCGTTCCGGCGTTCGCCGCGCGGCGACTGCATCGGAGTTCGGAGGATTCGATGATCCGCCGCCGGTCGGATTGCCCATCAGCCCACCCAAAGTCGCGAACATGTCATCGGCGCGGCGATTGAGCAGCTTGTAGATCCGCAATGGCTTCGCCGCGAACTCCACCGGCGTGTCGGTCTGGTGCATCAACTCGCGCAGTCGATGATGGAGAATGGGCGTCGTCTCCAGCCAGAGCGTGTTGCGACTCGCATCCACCAACGTGCGGGATTTTTCGATCCCCAGCAGCGACGAGGCCAACTCCTGCAGCCGTGCGGCGTCGATGTGCTTGGGCTGATAAATCTGCGCTTCGATTTGCTCGGCCACGTCAAACTCGGCGACGAGCGCCTTGGCCGATTGGACCGTTCCCGCCGACCCGCGAATCAAAAGTCCTCGGCCCAACGGGTCGAGGCGGAGTTCCACACCCGCGCCGGGTGCCACAACCGCGCCGGGGGCGGTCGGCGGCGAGAGCAGCGGCGTCAGCAGGCTGACCAGCCGTTGCGGCGCGGCTTGCCTGGTCGCAATTAACTGCCATTCCAGCGCTTCGGGCGGTCGCACCTTGCGAATCCCCTCCAGCGCAATCCGAACATTGCTCGCGAAATCGGTGATCAGACAATCGCCATCCGCCGTCCGCTCGATCCGTCCGCCGGGCTTGGTCAGTACGCCCGAGAGCGTCTCCAGCGCGACGCCCGCCGGCATCTGCGCCGCCGCGATGCGCAGCGTGATCACTTCGTTCGCATCGACGCTTGGCAACTCTTCTTCGCGCCTGGTCGGTGCCGAAACATGCGCCAAACGCTCGAAGGGCACGATCTCATACCAGCCGCCCGCCGCACCCTCGACCAGCGCCAACTGCCGACTGCGAAGCAGTTGTCGCAGCAGCGGCACGAGTTGCTCCGCATCAACCTGAGCATGGGTGCGAAGCGTCACGGTCTGCCGCAGCTGCGCCGCGTCATACAGCACGTTGATCGAACGCGCCCGCGCGACATAGTCCACGAGTACGTTGAGTTCGATGGTCTCGGGCAGGTCGAGCCGGATCGGGTTGGGCGGACCGCCCTTGCTGAATTGGGGTATTCCCATCACGAGCAGCAATGCGAGACAAGCGAACGAAAAGATGGAGTCCGGGCGCCCCGCCCAAACCGCAATCAAGCGGTTCCGGTCGACGCCCGGTCGCGGTCCCGCCTGCCGACGGAGGACAGGTCGATCGACGACGGATCCCGTTAAGCGCGAATTTATGCAACCGTCATTGCATCGTCGCGCGAGTTTCCGATAGTTTGTGAAAGTCATTGCCGTGAACCCCGTTCGACGATTCGTCGCCGAACGGGCCTACTCGCCTCGTGGTCGGCTTACCCCGATCACGAGGTTTTATTTTTGGTGCATCCGGTTCACGAGCGACCACTTCCAAAGACCGCCTCATCCGCCGCCCACACCGCTGCAGACGCGGCCGACATGCTGGCTTGCAGACCGCTGAGAACCGCCATGTTGGCCGACCCAACCGCAGCCGTCAGCTCCGACTGGAATCGCGCTGCCGTACTCGCCTGCTGCGAACGGCTCGCGCGCAGGGCGCTGCGCTGGTCGTAGCGCGCCTGGGCCAGCCGCAAGTCCGATGCCTGCTGCTCATTCAGTGTCAGCGCTGCGTACGGCAACACCCATCCCGCAGCGCGATTCGCATCCACCCGGTCGGCGAGCTGCAGTGTCTCGCCGCCAATGGAGACCAGCGACGCCAGCCGCGCCTGCTGAATGACCGATCGCCAACTGCTCCACGCCGCGGTACGTTCCGCATCGCGCTGGGGGATCGCAGCAACCCCCCCGGATCCGTTCGCAGCGGCCGCCTGCGCAGCGCGCAGACGCGCATCGGCGTCGCTGAACGCGGCCAGTGCATCCTGGGCCGTTGCGACGTTCCCGCCAAACCAAGTCGCCAAGTCTTCAAGTACCGTGGTTGCCTGCACTTCGTTGAGATTCACGGTGGCCAGCGCTGCGTTGTCGAGCGCTCCGTCACTCCGCAGCGATGCCAGCGACGCCTGTTGGACCGCGTCCAGCGGCGTGGACTCGCCGCTGCCGACCACCACGGCGTTAGCCCAGGTCCAGGTGAACCAGGAGTTCATCCGCATTCCCGGCATGGCCGTCAGTGCGGCCACTCCACAGACGAGGCCAAAGGAAGTGAAGAGCGGGAGGTAACGATTCCGGCGCATGGGAAGCCTCCGAAGGAGAGAATGGGGCCGCAAGCGGCCCGAGGTGAGGGACTCCGACGTCCCGTGTTTCCATAGCTCCATTTCCCAACCCGATACTCCCGCTGCACATTCTGCCGCGGTCCCTGCGAATTGCAACGCGATTTTGCAAAAATCTCGCGTCATCGCCGCGATCAGCGCAAGTCGTTGCCGTCGAATGCGCTGCGCCGTGCGATGCCAAAAGTCGAAAGCGGTTGCATGCGCGCGCCGTCAGAATATTTTTCTTGCTTCCCGAAAAACGCGCGCCCATACTCTTCCCCAGAGTAGGTGCCGGGTTCACGGACCTCCCGGTACGACAATTTAGTTTTCGGCGCATCTGTAGAGGTGTGTGCAGTGTTGTTGCGCGCGATGGTTATCGCGTGTGCGGCATGGCTCCCACTCGTCGCCGCCTGTCAATCGCTGCAGCCGACGAGCGCGCCTGCCGTCGCATCGCGTGACTCTGTACGAGCGGATCTCCTCAATCAACAGGGACTCTCCCTGCTGGAAGAGAATCGCCTCGCGGACGCGGAGAACGCGCTGCGGGCCGCGATCGAGGCCGACTCGTTCTTCGGCCCGGCCTTCTGCAACCTCGGGGTTTGCCTGCTCAAGCAAGAGAAGTACTACGACGCGGCGTGGAATTTACGACACGCGGCGCAGTTAATGCCCCGTGCCAGCGCCCCGCGGATGAATCTCGGGCTGTTATACGGGGCGGTGGGGCGCTACGGCCCGGCCGAAGCCGAACTCACGGAAGCACTCGCGCGAGATCCCGGCGATGTCGTCATTGTCGGGCAACTCGCGCGCATTCACATCCAACAGGACAAGCGCACCTCGCAGACGGTCGCGTGGCTCGAGCAGGTCGCTGCCGAGCATGACGAGCCGGCGTGGCGAGAGTGGGCGCGATTCGAAATCACACGAACTTCAAGCGCATCAGGAGGCGTCCGATGAATGCGACGCGGCGATGGATCATGACGCTGGTTGTGTTAGCTCTCTCCTTGGATCAGGGAGCCGCCATTCCGACTCCTGGAATGATGGGTACAATTATGCACAGCCGTTCGGGGCAGTCTCCCTCTCACAGTGACTTTAGCGGTGACGGGGTTTCAGAAGAGTCGGGCGAGACCTGCAGCCAGGCCGAGATCGACGAGGGAGCCAACGGGTGCGGCCAATGTTACCCTTGCCCGGGATGGTGTGCGTCTACAGAGTTGCCGATGTTCGATGGAGAGCACAAGCGTCCACTAGAGAAATCAGAGAACTTAACAGACAATCGAAGTCGATATGAAGTCGCCGGAAAGGTGGCACTGAATGACGGTGCGATTGTACATGCTGAGACGAACCATGTGCTAAGAGGCTGGGGAGATGTTCGTTTGACGAACTCCCTGATCGGTGCATTCGCTACGCGCTACGGCAGTGACTCAATCCAGGGCTGGAACTGGACGCATAGCCTGCAGAGCTCGATTGTGTTCGACACTCCCGGTTCGCCATCGAGCAGTGCCGTCACATGGCGCGTTCACGCCGGCACATTGCACAACTTCGCGAATACCGGCAGCTACTCATACGCGGCCTCCCCAACCTCGATCAGTACGCTGACACGTCATCATACGGGCGATCCGGCGGATACCTTTCGGATTCAATCACGCGACGGCTTGATTCAACTCTTCTACGAACCGGACCACGCAACTACCAACCTGCGCGGCAAGTTGTTTCGCGTCGAGGACATTCACGGCAACCGCCTGACCTGCAATTACAACGGCAGCGGCCAGTTGGACTATGTTACGGACGCCTCCGGCCACTATTTCCGATAC